>JAATEU010000486.1 GCA_015655565.1 Clostridiales bacterium | reverse complement strand
CAAGGACTTTATACTGATAATCCTCTTTTCGATAAGCGATGATTTCTGCTTTATCCAAACTGTCGTATATGGCTGCACCGCAACTGACAATACCATAATTATCAATTAGGTCGTCCTTGAGACAGCTAAAAAGTCGTTTCCCATTGTGAATAAAGGTGATGTAATCCGCAACTTTCTCCAGATCACTTGTGATATGCGAAGAAAACAGCACAGAATGATTTTCGTCTTGAACGAAATCAATCAAAATATCAAGGATATCATCTCGTACAATCGGGTCAAGTCCGCTGGTCGCTTCATCCAAAATCAAGAAGTCAGCCTTGTATACTTAATGCAATTACATTGGTTGTATATTATGGGAAAAAGTCAAAAGACTGATCCTAATTTAGCAATTAGCATAACGGGTATATTCCGGTGACGCAATACCGCAAAATCGCCTATAAAAAAAGTGGGCGCGCCACGGCCACAAATGGCTATTACGCTCCCGCTTTTTAAAGAAAGAAGTATATAGAAAAAGGAACGTATAACGCTCCATCTTCGTAATTAACATTTGTTAATGATTATCTATGGCAAAGTGCTATAATACTCTAAGGACGGTGATATTTTTGGAATTTAATTTTGAACGCTTCAATATAGAAATGCGGTGCCAATTTGGAATTGCGTTACCAAATGAATTGGCAATGCCCGCACTTAAAATAGCAAAGAAAATAGAATTTGAAAAAGACGACATAATCTTAGGCATTGGGAAGCCAATGGAAAAGGTCTACCTCATTCTTACTGGAATTGCACGAAGCTATTATCTCGACATTAACGGAAATGATGTGACAAAAATCTTTATAAGCGAAATGTCTTTTTGTCTTGGAGAGAGCTTTTTATCTAAAGAAAGCAGTATTCAAGGGGTTGAAGCTCTTGAAAATATAACTGCGCTGGAATTTTGTGCAGAAGAATTGAAAAAGTATTTATTCTCGACAGAATTAAAAGAAGCCTACATAAAAATACTCGAAAAAACTCTTCTCTACAAAATGCGCCGAGAAAGCTACTTCCAGTTAAAAAGCGCAACTGAACGCTACCTTGATTTCAAAAGAGAATTTCCCGATATTGAAAAGCGTGTCAACCAAAGTTATGTTGCTTCATATTTGGGCATTACCCCTGTTTCATTGAGCCGCATACGCAGAACTATTAAGGAGGAAAATTGAAATGCCCAATAAAATCAATGAAAAAGAAATTCCTGTTCTCGCTATTGGAACATGGGCATGGGGAACAGGCATAAACGGCAGCAGAATGATATTTGGGACTACGACAGATAAAAGTACATTAAAAGAAGTTTTCCGTATTGCATTTGATAGTGGCTTTATACTTTGGGATACGGCTGCCGTTTATGGCATGGGAAATGCGGAACGTATACTCGGTGAATGTGCAAAAGATAAGCAAATCATCCTCTCAGACAAATATACCCCCGGAAAAAAATTTAATGGGAAAGCAATCGACAAATCTTTGTCGGGAAGTACGCAAAAGTTTAGCGGTGTAATTCCGGATGTTTATTGGCTTCATACACCTGTAAATCTTGATGAGAATGTGAAGTATATGTGTTTACTGCTAAAACAGAAAAAAATCGGTTCAATCGGCGTTTCAAACTGTCATATGAAACAGATAAAACGCGCAGAAAAAATTCTGAATCAATGCGGGCAATCTCTTGCCGGAGTACAAAATCATTACAGTTTATTGTATCGCGGCTCGGAGAAAACTGATATTATCGAATGGTGTAGAGATCAAAGTATCCCATTTTTCTCTTATATGACCCTTGAACAAGGGGCATTGACGGGCAGGTTTAACAGTAAAAATGGTTTTCCTATATTATCGCGAAGAAGCTTTGCGTTTCCAAAAAGCAAACTAAAGCGCATTGAAGTCTTACATACTGAAATGAAAACAATCGGTGAAAAATATAATTTATCAATTTCGGATACAGCAATTGCATGGGCGATTTCCAAAGGGACTGTTCCTATTATTGGAATAACAAAACCATATCAGGCTCAAGCTCTGGCAAAGTTAAATAATGTTACTTTATCAGAAAGCGATGTTGCGCAACTTGAATTGATTGCTGAAAAAACAGGGGTTGAGGTTTCCGGGAGTTGGGAAAAAGGTATCTGACTTTAGACATTAGCTTCCAATGTCTTTTATTGTAATAAATATTATATATGCCCTTTAAACGATGTTCCTGACGAGTCACCGT
>JAATEU010000138.1 GCA_015655565.1 Clostridiales bacterium | reverse complement strand
ATCCTTACTTAAAGCCAACTCCCTGGGAGTGGAGAATGGATCCCCTTGGATTTTACAATTCCTTATCTCAATACTGGGACAGGTACCAGGTTCCGCTTATGATTGGCGAAAACGGTTTTGGAGCATTGGACACGGTGGAAGCCGATGGCAGTATCCATGATGAGTACCGGATTGATTATCTGCGTAAACACATTGAAATGATGAAAGAGTGCATCAAGGATGGAGCGGATATTTTTGCATACTGTGCCTGGGGACCAATTGACATTATAAGTTCTTCCAGTGCAGAGATGAGTAAACGATATGGATTTGTATATGTAGATAAAGATGATCTTGGAAATGGGTCCTGTAGACGAATGAAGAAAGATTCCTTTGCCTGGTATAAAAAAGTTATTGACACAAACGGAGAAGATTTAAAATCATAGAAAAAATAAAACCAGTACAGCGTTGTTTAAGTAATAAGATTACAACATCTCATTTAAGCACGCAAAGGGGTTTTTGCATAATAGCTGAGTAAGCTATGAAGCAAAGGCTCCTTTTTCTATACAGAAAATGAAAAAGGAGGATTGAACCCTTCTAAAGTCTAGAGTGTGTTTGAAAAATGCTTGCGCCGGGTTGATTGTTCCACTTTGTGGGGCGGTCAAAAATTTGCAATGATTTTTCAAACACGTTCTAGCACCTGTATAGTTATCTTTGCCCGTAGAAATCGTAGCAGATATACAGCTTTTGAACGCCATTTTCCAGGGTATAGTAATGCTGTATGTAAGGAATAAGCAGGATAGTAAACATACCTGTTAAGAGATATAGTTCTATAGTTTGAAAAAAGAGTGCGGATATAAGTGATAGCATAGTTAATATTGCAAAAAGAGCGGTAACAATCAGGTGTATTAACCGTTCATGCTGGAAAAAATTAATTTGTATGAGCAGATCAGATTTTAATTGTTCCAGTTCTTTTTCTGATAACTCGGTTAATGCCGTAGCTTTGAAGGACTCCATATCATGTAAATATTTTTTTAATCTCTTTCCCATAAAAAATCGCCCCCATTGTAATTTCTTTATCCGTATTATAACATAAGAGGAAGTAAATGTAAAATAGCGGCCAATGGGTTATGAGCAAGTAGCGGCAGCGGATTGCGGATATCCGCTTGACTATGTTATAATATGGAAGGATGATTATGAAAAAGAGTATAAAATTATTGACGGGTGAAAAGATATGCAGGGAAGGTAATAACGGATATGGAAACAGGAAATCAGGAATCAGAGGAAAGAGGATGAGAGTATGACAATTAAAGAAATTGCGGCGTTGGCTGGTGTATCAACATCAACAGTATCTAAAATTGTAAATGCAAAGGATGAAACAATTAATCCCGAAACCAGGGAACGGGTTCTTAAAATTGTAAAGGAATACAATTATACGCCATACGCATCCATTAAAACGGTTTCCACAACCAAAACCTTCCTGCTGGGGCTTTTAATGACTTATGTTCAAAAAGAATTTGCCCTCGTGGACGGTATTATGGAATATGCAGAAAAACACGGATACCGTATAGTCATTTGCGAAAGTAAGCAGGATATGGAGAAAGAATTAAAAAATGTCTTACAGCTGTGTAAATATAATGTGGATGGTGTGATTTGGGAAAAAACCTCTGCCGCCAGCAGTAATTACGAAAAATATTTTGAGGAAATCGGGGCTCCGGTCTGTGAAATTGCCGTAAATGGTGGAATGGGCGGAAAGGCCCCAAAATTCTCCGTCAATTTTGAAAAACTTGGGGCATTTGCTACACAGCAACTCATCGACAGGAAACATTCCTCAATTGCATATGTGGATAAAAAGGAAGATGTATTATCTAAATTATACTTAAAAGGTTATAAGCAGGCCTTGTTTGATAATAATATCGGCTTTTCTGATAATATGGTTTTTAAGTATTCCGGCAGTGAACTGGATGAAATGCTGTACCGCTGCAAAGCCAGCGGGATTATCTGCCCGGATTCGGAGGCGGCCCTTGACATATATACCTATGCCCAGGAACGCAAAATTAAAATTCCGGAGGACATTTCCCTCATTACCATGACAAATGCGGAAAAAACACCGGGATTTAACCCGTGGATTTCCAGCGTGGTGATTCCATATCACGACTTTGGGGAATTTATCTGTAAAACTGTGATTGCCATGTCAGAAAAGCAATCCAACCCGGAGAAATTTGAAAATCATTTTATGGTCAATTCGGAAAGCAGCCTGGATTTGCCCCGGACTTCCAGGGAAAACCGGATTATTGTCGTGGGTAACATCAATATGGATATTATGGTGAATGTCAAAGAATTACCCCAGTTAGGCAAAACGGTATTGGCGACGGGGAGCGCCGCCTTGCCCGGCGGCAAGGGAGCTAACCAGGCAGTTGGAGCAGCCAGGCTGGGCGCGGATGTTTCCCTGATTGGCAAAGTTGGCAAGGATTATGAGGGCGGCACCATTATCAGCAGCCTGATTATGAACCGTGTGGATACGAGTTCGGTCATACTGGAAAATGACTGCGGAACAGGGAAAGCATATATTCATGTCAGAGGGGACGGCGAAAGCAGTATTGCGATTTGCCCGGGAGCCAATGATAAACTGCAGCCGGCAGATATATTAAGAAATAAGCATTATTTTGAAAATACAAAATTTTGTCTGCTCCAGACGGAAATTCCAATGGATACGGTTTTGTATGCCGCCAGGGTAGCAAAGGAAAGCGGGGCGGACATTATTTTAAAGCCTTCCACCCTGGAGACAATATCAGTTGAATTATTGCAGGAAATTGATTTTTTCATACCGAACCGGAAAGAGTGTGAGATTCTCTGCCCCCAGTATGATTCTATTGAACAAAAGGCTGATTATTTTTTAAGCAGGGGAGTTAAAAATGTCATAGTGACATTAGGGGATAAAGGCTGTTATCTGAAAAATCAGGAAACTTCCGAATATTTTGCAGCTGAAAATCTGGTTGCAGTTGATATAACCGGAGCAGCTGATGCATTTATTGCAGCATTATCCGTTTATTTGACTAGAAAATATACTTTAGAGGAGGCAATCCGATATGCGACCTGTGCCGCAGGACTTTCGGTCACCCGTCAGGGGGTTATTCCGGCGCTGGTAGACCGGACAACTTTGGAGATGTACGTTTTGAACACGGGCGGAATTTGAAGACAGAAAATATAATCCGGATTTTTTAACGACGGTTTATCCGGGAGATTGGACTGGTTTTCTAGTGTCATAAGGGTTCTTTCCCTGAAAACCCGGATGACTACACCTGGAAACTGCCGGGAACTTTTGTAAAATCTTCATGCGTTCGCCGTGTTATAATAATTAAAGTATATTTAAGGTTGCAATGATATACTTTACAATAGGATTAAAACGAATCTTTATAGTTTAGGAGGAATACCCCAATGCAACAGGCTAAATATGATATTGAATGTGAAACGCTGTTACCTGAACATGAATTCTATAAAGAATCTTTTGTATTATTAGAAGGAGTCATTATTGAAATTATTTCAAGATTAGATTTTATTCGAAAATATAAAATTACGCAGAATCATAAGGATCCTATTGAACACTGCAAGGCAAGAATTGAGTCGGCTGAGAGCATGAAAGAGAAACTGAGGAGAAGAAATATGCCGGTTACAGTGGAAAGTACCATAATGGAAATTTATGATGCAGCAGATATTTGTGTTCTTTGTACTTTTCTGGAGGATATTTATTGGCTTGTCAATATGTTGAAAAAACAGCAGGATTTTCAGGTTATTGAAGAAAAGGATTATATCCGTAATCCGAAACCCAATGGCTATCGAAGTTATCATATGATTCTGCAGGTGCCGCTGCATTTGGGGGACCGGATCCAAAAGGTTTACTGTGCACTTCAGATACGGACAATGGCTATGGATTGCTGGGCAAGTCTGGAGCATCAGTTAAAATATAAGAAGATAATTCCTGATCAGGAGACGATTACCGGAGAATTAAAACGTTGTGCGGATGATATTGCTTCAACGGATTTGAATTTTCAGACTATTTGGGATATGATAAAAGATATACAATAGGAAGACGGTAAAGACCGGTTCTATGGAAACCGGATATTAATCAGGCTGGTGAGACTTTTGATTAAAGAGCATGGAGGAAATGGAAATGAGAATTTTACTTGCCGAAGATGAAAAGGAATTATCTAATGCCTTAGTTGCCATTTTGAAGCATAACAACTATTCGGTGGATGCCGTGTATAATGGAGCCGATGCCTTGGATTATGGATTATCGGAGAATTATGACGTGATTATTTTGGATATTATGATGCCGAAGATAAACGGACTTGAGGTATTAATGAAATTGAGGGAAAAAGGAATTCATACACCAATTCTGATGCTTACCGCAAAGGCAGAGATTGAAGACCGTATTATTGGGTTGGATATGGGAGCAGATGATTACCTTAGCAAGCCTTTTGCCATGGGAGAATTGTTGGCCAGAGTCCGGGCCATGACAAGACGAAAGTCTGAGTTTACCCCAAACATAATTGAATTGGGCAATATAAACCTTAACAAAGAAAACTATGAATTATCAAATGAAAAATCCTCATTAAGACTTAGCAACAAGGAATTTCAAATGCTTGAGATGTTAATGAATAATCCAAAACGCCTGATTTCCACGGAACAGTTTATGGAACGTATATGGGGATATGATGCGGAAGCGGAAATCGGTGTGATATGGGTATATATTTCTTATCTGCGTAAAAAATTAGAATCCTTGGATGCCAATGTAAAAATCAAGGCAGTCAGGGGTGTCGGCTATACCTTGGAGGAAGTCAGATGATTAAGAAATTACAGAGAAAATTCGTTATGATTACCATGATGTCCCTGACTCTGGTTGTGGAGCTTCTCATCGGTTCCACTAATATAATAAATTTTTATCAGATTGACCATAGAGTGAGCGGCGCCATAAAAGTTCTTTTAGAAAACGGGGGACAGTTTCCGAAGCATAAGAATGAAAAGCTATCGGGGGAAAAACGGCAATTCAGTTTTCAGATGAACGAGGAAACCCAGTTTGAAACCCGGTATTTTATAGTCAGGGTCAATGAAGACGGCAATATACTTGAAATTGATACAAGCCACATTGCCGCCGTAACATCGGAGGAAGCGGCAGAATATGCCGGTAAAGCAATGAGCGGCGGTAAAGATAGCGGGTATAAGGGCATCTATAAATATGCAGTGGCAGATCAGTCTTATGGAGCCATGATTATATTTATAGATTGCAGGAGTCAGATTCAGACGGCTACCAGATTTTTACTGAGTTCCTGCGAAGTAGCATTGGTAAATCTCCTGCTTGTATTTATTCTAGTGTCTGTTTTTTCTAAAAAAGCGATTAAGCCATTCATTAACAGTATGGAGAAACAAAAACAGTTTATTATGGATGCAGGACACGAAATTAAGACGCCTCTTTCCATTATTTCAGCCAATGCAGATGTATTGGAGTTAACCTGCGGTGAAAATGAATGGATTTCCAGCATTCGAAATCAGACCTCCCGTCTTGACAAGCTGGTAAAAAATCTACTGACTCTGTCTAAAATGGATGAGGGTAATATTAAATTGGTATATACGGATTTTGATTTGAGTAAAGCGGTTTTTGAAATAGCAGCCCCGTTTGAGGCCATTGCGGAGACACAGAATAAAAAGTTCTTTCT
>JAATEU010000575.1 GCA_015655565.1 Clostridiales bacterium | reverse complement strand
TATGATTTGATTATTTGAATTAAAACCGAGGTTTTACCTGCACCCGGCGCACCCATGACATTAATTGCAAATATATTGTTTTTTGTAAATGCCGCATTAATTTGTGAAGCAACCTCATCATTTTTATCATAAACCGATTGCATAATTTCTATTTCTTTATTCTCTGGCATATTAACTTTCCTCCGCTTAACTGATACTGGTATACAAGTATAAAATCACCTGTAAAATCTTATCCTGACTTTCCAAAAAAGCAATCTTGAATTTACCGTACAAACTCCTTTATACCTCTATGGATTTTATATAAAATTCCTGCCCGCTCTCCGTAGGGCTGCCTTCTCCGCTGCAGAAAGGACATTGAAAGGAAAAGGGCTTTCTTAGAAACAGCTTGCCGCAGGTATTGCACTTTAACTTGGGCTTGATACGTTCTATAGTAAGCCCGGCATTTTGGCATAAGCTTCCCTCAGCAATAATTTCAAAATATAGTTCAATGGAACCGGCCACATAACCGGAATAATCCCCTACCACAAGGTTAATCTGCTTTACCTCCCCGGCATTATTTTTCAAGGCATATTCCTGGGCAATCTCAATGATTCTCTGTGTTATCGGATACTCGTGCATTGGTATAATCATCCCTTACATTTCCAAATGAGGGTGAAGTATATTGATTGCCCATCTTCAGGCATTTCTTCGGACAAACTTCACCGCAGTAATTGCATTGAATACATTGGAGTCTTTCTATACTCCAGGTGGAACCGGCTTTATCAACCCGGATTGCTCCGGTTGGACAGCGCCTTTGGCATAATCCGCAAAAAATGCAATCCGAAACCGTAATATCGACTCTGCCTCTGGTATGTTCATAATTTTCTTTTTTCCGAATGGGGTAAAGTACCGTGTACGGTCCATGCAGTATACTTTTAAAAAGTATCTTACTCATACTTAAAATAGACATATTTTCTCCGTCCTATCTATGAATGTCATCGTTCGGTACAGCTTATGCAGGGGTCAATTGTTAGGATTAATATGGGAATATCGGCCAGTGCACAGCCTTTCAGTGTTTCCAGCAAAGCAGGGACATTTGCAAAAGTAGGCGTCCGTACCCTGAACCTGTCAAGAAACTTAGAGCCGTTCGCTTTTACATAATATATTACCTCACCGCGGGGTTGTTCCACTCTGGTGAAATATTCCCCATTGGGGTTTCCGGTCACCTTAACTCTGATTTCGCCTTCCGGAATAATGGAAACAGCCTGCTTTATCAAATCAATGGACTGAAAAATTTCCCTTAACCGGACCGAGGTCCTTGCGTAGGAGTCACCGTCTGTTTCAACTATGGGTTCAAATTGCAATTTTGAGTATGCGGCATAGCCCTGTGTCCTTAAATCCATATTGATTCCGCTGGCTTTTGCCATAGGCCCCACGGCGCCTAAATCAAAAGCAGCCTGCTTTGATAATACTCCGATACCCCTGGTGCGGTATTTCACGGAAGAATCATTTAAAAAGACCTTGGCAAGCTCTTTCAATTCCTTTTCCATACTTAACAGAATACCGGAAATCTTATTCAAAGTTTCCGGACTGACATCTTTTCTGACTCCGCCGATTTCGCAGACAGAAAAGATGATGCGGCCGCCGGTGGTTTCCTCAAAAATATCAAGTACCTGCTCACGCAGTCTCCAGGAATGCATGAACAGGCTTTCAAAGCCAAAGGCATCGGCCAAAAGACCTAACCATAACAGATGGCTGTGCATACGGGATAATTCTGCCCAGATAGTCCTTAAAAATTCCGCTCTTTCCGGAACTTTAACATCCATAATACTTTCTATGGCCATGCAGTATCCCATGCCGTGCATAAACGAACAAATACCGCAGATTCTTTCCGCAACATAGGTATACTGCTGGAAATCCTTTTTCTCCACAAGCTTTTCAAGACCCCTGTGGATATAACCGATTCTTGGCACCGCCTCCAAAACCGTTTCATCCTCAAGCACTAAATCCAAATGAATCGGTTCCGGAAGTACGGGATGTTGGGGACCAAATGGAATAACTGTTCTATTACCCATTATTACTCCTCCTTTTTCATGTTAAATGGAGTTTTAACCGATATTTTATATAAATTGTCCTTAAAGTCCATAAGGATATCCTTAATCTTAACTCCAAAAAGTTCCTTAATTTCATTCTCATACAAAAATGCATAGAAATAAATGCAGCTGATACTCTCAATTTCAATATCCGTATCAATAACAAATCTTAAATTTAAAAAATCATAATCTTTATCAAAGGAATAACTAAGTTCCATGCCGTCTTTATTGGTACATGAAATTGCCGCCAGCCGGTAGCCGTCATTTCTTAAATGCAGAGTTTCTGCTAAAAGTTCATTTGGCAAAATCATTTTTATTATTTGCTGTTCCATAATAAACCACTTTCTTTCCGCAACGTAAAGGATTTTCTTGCATCATTTTGTTTTTCTTCCAATATAGCCAGAGCTTTTACAATTCCGTCAATGATAGCTTCCGGACGTGCCGCACAGCCGGGAACATAAACATCCACCGGCAATACCTTGTCAACTCCTCCGATAACATTATAACACTCTGCAAAGATTCCCCCGGAGGTTGCACAGATTCCTACCGCAACAACTGCCTTAGGGTTTGCCATCTGTTCATATAACTGCTTTACGACCGGTATGTTCTGCTCATTTACGCTGCCCGTAATTAATAAAATATCCGCATGCTTCGGATTACCGGTATTAATAACGCCAAAACGCTCAACATCATATAAAGGGGTGAGGCAGGCAAGCACTTCAATATCACAGCCATTGCAGCTGGATCCGTCATAATGTAAAATCCATGGTGATTTCTTAATAAATTTCATATTCCTTCTACCTTGCTCCCATTGCATATCCCAAGCTTGCTTGGGATACTGCCTCAAATAAGGGGTGTGAAAGCGCTCTTCTTTCACACTCGCTCCCATTGCATACCGCAGGCTTGCCTGCGGTACTGCCTCAAATAAGGGGTGTGAAAGCGCTCTTCTTTCACACTTACCTGAAAAATGATAAAACGACAAGATTTACCGTTCCTGAAACACCGGTTACAATCCATGCAGATTTTAACGCAAACTGCCATTTCGTCCGGGCAAATCCGTTATCAATTACGATCTCCAGAAAATAAACCAGAATACATGCAAGAACTGCAAAAACAGAACTGACGGGTGCTCTTGTTGCAAAAAATACATAAACTAAAGTTAATGCTATCACTACCTCATACCAATGTGTTATTTCTATGACAGCCAGATCTTTCCCTGAGTATTCCGTTTTAATTCCCTGTACAATTTCCTGATGTCCGTGATGCCCCATGCTAAGATCAAAGGGCGACTTTCTTAATTTAAAGATTAATATAAACAAAAGTCCTAAAAATACACCCGGCAGAGAAAGAATCGCAGGTGCCTGTCCCGAAACAATATCCTTAATAAAAAAGCTTTTATCTGCATAATACAGGCCTATTCCCGTAAGCAGCACCATAGGTTCATATGCCATCATCTGCATAAGTTCTCTTTCCGAACCGATAAGACTATAAGGCGAATTGGAGGCATATCCGCCCAAAACAAAAAATATGGAGCCTAAGGTCAGTGCAAATATTGCAAGTAGTATATCGCCTCCCGTCAGCATAATAACGGTTGTGAACATGACAAATATAAGCGCAATATACACATAAAAGCGATGCATCAGATTAACTTCTATGGATTCCTTTTGAAAAAGCTTAAAAACATCATAAAAAGGCTGCAGAACCGGCGGGCCTTGCCTGCCTTGCATCCTTGCCGTTATAACACGGTCTGTTCCCGTAAGCAGCCCGCCGGCAAGCGGTGCCAAAATAATAATCATGATAACGCTTAATATAAACATTAGTTTGCAAACCCTCCAATAAGAAGTATAATTCCTGCACATAAAATACAAATAGATGCCATATTGCACCAAAACGTTAGTTTTTTACTGCCAAAATAGCTTTCCAGATACCAGTTGCGTAATTCCGCCTTTCGCTTTTCACCGTTCCCGCCGTAAAAGGTTTCATTATCCCCTGTATTCTCACCGGCCATATAAATAGGGACAATCCTGCGTTTATCCTGTTTATAGATTGGAATAAAGCTGATTGGAATAATTAACAGCATAGCAAGCATAATAATCATTATTTTTACATCACTGCTTCCAATCGGGATCAATGCTTTTGTTCCAAATAATTCCGTCAAATAAGGAATTAGCGCATATTTTGATATAAGCGGAAAAGTAAAACAGGAAACAACAACAAGTACTGCCTGGATAAAGATAGGAATTTCCTCATCTAAATAGAAAGTATGTTTCCTGCGTTTTTTCACATTGGCATTGGACACCAGTTTTCCCATCCACTTTGTCCAGTAGAAAAGCGTTGCGGCACTTCCATATGCAATAATAATAACGGTTAAGATATGATTGGAATCTATAAATGCTTTCATGGCAACCCATTTTGATATCAGCATGCCAAACGGTGCAAGGAACATCCCTGCAATTCCGATAATCATATAAAGGGAAAGCTTTCTGGATACATGCAGTAAAATATCCATATCCTCCACATTCCTGCTACCTAACTGATGTTCAATGGAACCAACGGATAAAAATAAAAGAGATTTGGAAACCGAGTGAAATATTACAAGCAATATCGCGGCCCAAATTGACTCCTGTGTCCCGACACTGGCACAAATGACAATAAGCCCCAAGTTGGCTAAGGTTGAATAAGCCAGAATTTTCTTGGCATCGCTTTGGGAAATAGCTATCAGGGAGCATGCCAGGAAAGTAATGCAGCCTATTGAAGTAACTATCATTCCTACCCAAGTCAGTCTTAATAAGGGCGCCAGTCTTATGACAAGGTAAACACCCGCCTTGACCATGGTTGCTGAATGCAATAAAGCGGATGACGGTGTCGGGGCTACCATGGCGCCTAACAGCCAGGAAGAAAACGGAAGCTGTGCCGACTTGGTAAGAGCGGCTATAGAAAGCAGAAACACCGGAACCAGCACCATTGCTTCCGGCTCCATTCCAATTAATACGGATAATTCAAGGGTTTTAAAATTAATCCCTATCAATACGACTGCAGCGGCAAAGGCCAGTCCGCCGCCCAAGTTTATCACCAGGGCACGAAATGAATTATTCTTTGCTTCTTCGGTTCCCGT
>JAATEU010000464.1 GCA_015655565.1 Clostridiales bacterium | reverse complement strand
TCACTTAAAAAACATTTTTTCATGGTTTTAGTATAAGCGAAAAGCGGAAAGCCTATGCACAGTTCCGTTGACAATCCTGCTTTCTATGGTATAATTGTGTCAGCAGTGAACATTTTGTAGAAAATGGAGAAAAAACAGCTTATGGATAAAGCGGCAGTAAAGTTAAAAAAAGGTGAAGGAAGGACACTTAAATCCGGCGGGATGTGGGTGTATGATAATGAAATAGATTCCATAACAGGAGATTATACAAATGGCGATATAATAGCTGTTCATGATTTTGATGATTATTATATGGGATGTGGTTTTATCAATACAAATTCCAAGATAACAGTCAGAATAATGTCGAGAATGAAAGGTCAGGAGATTGACAGGGAATTCTTGGATGGCAGAGTAAAGGATGCCTGGGAATACAGGAAAAAAACAGTTGATACCGGCAGTTGCCGTGTTATATTCGGTGAAGCGGATTTTCTTCCCGGTATTGTTATCGATAAATTTTCCCATGTTTTAGTAGTGCAGTCCTTAGCCCTGGGAATAGAACGTATGAAGGATACCATCATAGAACTTCTAAAAACCTGCATGGATAAGGATGGTATAAAAATCCGCGGTGTCTATGAGCGCAGTGATGGTAAAATCCGAAGCAGGGAAGGCATGGAACGGGTGAAAGGATTTATCGGAGAACCCTTTGATACCAAAGTTGAAATAGTGGAAAATGGCGTAAAATATATGGTAGACATTGCACAAGGACAGAAAACCGGGTTTTTCCTGGATCAAAAATATAACAGGGAAGCCATTAAAAAGTTATGCCGGGGTGCGGATGTGCTGGATTGCTTTACCCATACCGGTTCTTTTGCCTTGAATGCGGGATTGGCCGGGGCAAAAAATGTAATTGGAGTGGATGCCTCCGAATTGGGAATTAAGCAGGCAGAGGAAAATGCACTCCTGAATGGTTTGCAGGATACGGTACATTTCAGGTGTGCGGACGTGTTTGAATTATTGCCGGAATTGGAGAAGCAGGACAAAAAGTTTGACGTTATCATATTGGATCCTCCTGCTTTTACAAAATCAAGAAACTCCATAAAAAATGCAATAAAGGGTTACCGGGAAATAAACCTGCGTGCCATGAAACTGTTAAGGAACGGCGGTTATTTGGCTACCTGTTCCTGTTCTCATTTCATGACACCGGAATTATTTTCTGATACGCTGGGCCAGGCTGCTAAAAATACAAGAAAAAGACTGAGGCAGGTGGAATACAGGACTCAGGCACCGGATCATCCCATACTTTGGTCCGCTGAGGAATCTTATTATTTAAAGTTTTTCATTTTCCAGGTTTGTGATGAAAGATAGGGAGGCTGTTATAATGACTTATAAAGAAGCTTCCCAATTTCTTAAGTCCTGCGGACAGTACGGCTGTGTATTGGGCTTAGAGAGCATGAGGGCATTAATGGAGGGTTTAGGCAATCCGCAAAACCATTTGAAATTTGTCCATATAGCAGGAACCAACGGCAAAGGTTCTACGGCAGCCTATATTTCCAATATATTGGCGGCCGCCGGGTACCGGGCAGGCCGGTATATCTCTCCGTCGGTCTTCTGCTATCAGGAAAAGATACAGATTTCGGTTGCCGGGGATATAAAAGAAGATAATAGCCCGGTAAAAGGAAATAATAATCCGGTTATCACGAAGTACATTGGTGAAACGGATATTGCGGACTGCATTGATAAAATAAAGCAGGTATGCGTGGAGATGACAGGAAACGGAATGCCGCACCCTACCGTATTTGAAATCGAAACAGCCATGGCCCTGTTATATTTTGTCAGGGAAAACTGCAGCCTGGCGGTATTGGAAGCCGGCATGGGAGGAAGATTAGATGCTACCAATGTAATAACTGCCACGGAATGTGCCGTAATCACCTCCATCGGTATGGACCACATGCATATATTGGGGAATACCTTAAAGCAGATAGCAGCAGAGAAGGCAGGCATTATAAAACCCGGTATTCAGGTTGTTTCTTATGAACAGAAAGCAGAAGCAAGGAAGGTTATAGAAGCGGTTTGTGAACAAAAGGGTGCGGTCTTAACCACAGCTGATTTTAATAAAATAAAAATTGATGCACTGGGAACAGACGGAACAATTTTTACCTATAAAGGCAGGGAGCAGTTGAAAATAAAACTGCTGGGTGAAAATCAGGTTAAGAATGCAGTGACGGCAATTTTAGCTGCCGATGCCCTGAAAGCTCTTGGATATCATATATCAGAAAAAGATATACGTAAGGGTTTATCCTGTACAAGGTGGAGAGGCCGTTTTGAATTAGTTACGAAGAAACCGGTATTTATCTTAGACGGTGCTCATAATGAGGATGCGGCTATTTCCCTGGGGAAGAATATTAATATATATTTTCCCAACCGGAGAATATTATTTATCCTGGGAGTACTGGCAGATAAGAATTATGATGCCATATTAAAACATACGGGAATCTATGCAGATAAAATATTTACTATCACACCTGATACAATGCGTGGATTACAGTCTGATAAATTAGCTGAAACTGCAGGAAAATACTGCAGCCGGGTTATAGATGCAAAAACAGTTTCAAAGGCTGTTAAACTGGCCTGTGAAGCTGCCGGTGAGGAAGACGTAATAATCGCCTTTGGTTCTTTATCCTATTTGAAAGAAGTATATGATGAATTAGGCGAAGCTTTGTCTTAAAATGCAAAAGGGAGGAAATAATGGATCATAAAAAAATTGAGGAAGCAGTGAAGCTTTTTTTAGAGGGAATAGGGGAAGATGTGAACCGGGAAGGTCTTTATGATACACCCGGGAGAATTGCGAAAATGTGTGAAGAAATATTCGGCGGCCTGAACCGGGATGCAAATGTGTATTTGAATAAAACCTTTACAGCCATTAATAATGAAATTATAATAGAAAAGGATATCCCTTTCTATTCCGTTTGTGAACATCATTTACTGCCTTTTTATGGGAAGGCATATATCGGATATATACCGGATGGCAGGGTAGCAGGGCTTAGTAAGCTGGCAAGAACCGTTGAAACTTTTGCCAGGAGGCCTCAGATACAGGAACAGCTCACGGCCCAGATAGCAGATACTATTATGAAATATCTGAAACCCAAGGGAGTAATTGTATTACTGGAAGCGGAACATATGTGTATGACCATGCGGGGTGTCCAAAAACCCGGAACCATAACAACAACCTTCCTGTGCAGAGGAGAATTTGAAAATAATTACGAAAAAAGAAATACCTTTTTCCAACTGATAAAGTAAATGGAGCCAGTATGATTATAGGAAATAAAGAGTTTAAATTTAAGGAACAAACTTATATAATGGGAATACTTAACGTGACACCGGATTCTTTTTCAGATGGGGGCAGATATAGTACGGTCACGGAGGCCTTGAAACACGCCGGGCAAATGGAAGCGGAAGGTGTTGATATTATAGATGTGGGCGGAGAATCCACAAGGCCGGATTATATTCAGGTATCGGAGGAAGAAGAAATTAACCGGGTTGTACCGGTAATTAAAGAGCTTAAAAAACATTTTAACATACCAATATCAATAGATACCTGTAAGAGCAAAGTCGCACAGTCCGCAGCTGAAACCGGTGCGGATATGATTAATGATATATGGGGATTAAAATACGACGGCAATATGGCCGGTGTAATCCAAAAATACAATGTGCCTGCCTGCATTATGCATAACAGAAAAGAAGCGGTATATAAAAATTATATGGCAGATATCATTTCCGATTTGCAGGAGAGTATTGATATTGGCTTAAAAGCCGGTATAAAAAGGGATAAGCTGATTGTGGATCCGGGTATTGGGTTTGCTAAAACCTATGAGATGAACCTGATTTTAATGAACCGGTTGGAAGAGCTGCACCGGCTTGGCCTGCCCATTTTATTAGGCACTTCAAGAAAATCCGTGATTGGTCTTACCCTGGATGTACCTGTGAACAACCGGCTGGAGGGTACGATTGCAACTACGGTTATGGGAGTCATGAAAAGGTGCGGTATTATAAGGGTTCATGATGTGCTGGCGAATTACAGGGCTGTTAAGATGACGGAAGCCATATTGCGGGAGCATAAATAAAATGAGAGGTGTTTGCGGATGGATCAGATAAGAATAGTAAACCTTGAAGTGTTTAGCCATCATGGTGTTTTTAAGGAGGAAAATGTACTGGGACAAAAATTTTTGGTTTCAGTGACACTCTATGCAGATTTGTCGGCGGCATCCGGTACGGATGACCTGGCAAAATCGGTTAATTATGGGGAAGTATGTCATTTTATTAAAAGTGAAATGGAAAAATATACTTTTAAATTAATTGAAGCCTTAACGGAACATCTTGCCAGAAAAATATTGGTTAACTTCCCAATTATTGAGAAGATCCAATTAGAAGTAAAAAAACCCTGGGCTCCTATACTGCTGCCGCTGGAAACGGTATCCGTGGCAATGGAAAGGGAGTGGCACCTTGTTTACTTAAGCCTTGGTTCGAATATCGGAGATAAGGAAAATAATTTAAATAGTGCAATTGAGCTAATAAAGGCAGATGATATGTGCAGAGTCACCAAAGTTTCTCCGTTTATTATTACTGCCCCGGTTGGCGGGGTGGAGCAGGACGATTTCTTAAATGGTGCATTGGAATTAAAAACAATCAGGACTCCCGCTGAATTATTAGTATTCATCCAAACAATCGAAAATAAGTTAAAACGTGTCCGCACCGTACATTGGGGGCCGCGTACCATTGATTTGGATATGCTTTATTATGATAATGAAGTAATTAGAACAGATACGCTGACAATACCTCATCCTGAAATTAAAAACAGGGAGTTTGTATTAAAACCGATGTGTGAAATTGCACCCAATTTAGTTCATCCCATATATGGAAAGACGGTTTATCAATTATACCAGGATTTTTTGACGGAATAGAATCACAAGAATACGTATAACGGCAGATTGGAGCATAATATGATTGATTTACAGCAGAGCAGAGAAGAAATTGACAAGGTTGATAAAAAAATAGTCGAATTGTTCGAGCATAGAATGCAGTTAGCTAAGAATATAGCGGAATATAAGATCCGGACAGGAAAAAAGGTGTTCGACAGGGAAAGGGAACAGGAGAAGCTTTGTGTTTTAAAAGAAATGGCCGGCAATGATTTCAACAGACATGGTATACAGGAACTGTTTATGCAGCTCATGTCCATGAGCCGTAAATTACAGTACGGTTTAATTCGTGGAAAAGGTAAGGAGATACCTTTTGAAGAAATTAATAACCTTAAGACGGATTCTAAAACCAGGGCAGTATGCTTTGGTGTAAGGGGCTCTTACACTGAACAGGCCATGGATGAGTACTTTGGAATGAATATCAACCGGTTTTACGCTCCTTCCTTTAAGAAAGTCATGCAGGCAGTCAAAGAAGGGAAAGCGGATTACGGTGTACTTCCCATTGAAAATACTTCTACCGGCGGAATTTCGGATATTTATGATCTCCTTGTAGAATTCGATAATTATATCATTGGAGAGCATTTAATAAAAATTGAACATGCCCTGTTAGGATTACCCGGAACCGCTGTTAAGTATATCCATAATGTTTATTCTCATCCCCAGGGACTTATGC
>JAATEU010000592.1 GCA_015655565.1 Clostridiales bacterium | reverse complement strand
ATTTAATGCAAATTGGTCAAATGTATTAACATCCATAAAGTGGTATAAATCGCCGTCCCGATATAAATATTGCATATCGGAACGTTCTATATGAGCTTGTGGACATTTTTCCGTAGGTCTGAAAGTTTTTTCAACTACGCCGCCACTCTTAATATTTCTTAATTTTGTTCTTACAAATGCCGCACCTTTACCAGGTTTTACATGTTGGAATTCAATAACCTGATATATATTATTGTCCATTTCAATTGTTAAGCCATTTCTAAAATCGCCTGCAGATATCATATATGATATATTCCTCCTTAAATTAACTACTCTATAGTTTATCTTATCTTCCAAGTTTTTTCAACTACTTTTTAATAATTCAAAAAACATACAAGCCGTACTATCTATTGCAGCATATTAACTATTGCATCCACCGCCAATTCATAGCCCTGCAGTCCCAGGCCTGTAATCTGCCCTGTACATACGGGTGCTGTTACTGAGACATGCCTGAATTCTTCTCTCTTATGGACGTTGGAGATATGTACTTCTATCTTAGGCATATCCGTTGATGCCAAAGCATCCCTGACTGCATAGCTGTAATGGGTAAATGCGCCCGGATTTATAATAATACCCTGCGTTCCGTCAAAATATGCTTTCTGAATCCGGTCAATAATATCCCCCTCACAGTTACTTTGAAAGGTATCAACGGTAATATTCTCTTTTTCTGCCTTCCGGCTCAGTAAGGAAAGCAGATACTTAAAATCCTGTTTTCCATAAATTGTTTTTTCACGGATTCCCAGAAAATTTATATTGGGACCGTTAATAACTAACAGCTTCATGGTTTAACTCCTATTCTCATAATGATTTCATCTATTATATCCTCAGGCATCCTGCCGTCGGTTGTAACCGTTATATGTGCAGCCCCTTCATAAACAGGGGCCCGCAGCTTAAACAGGGTATCTATCTTTTCATCCGTATCCCCGCCGGAAAGCAGGGGCCTGGCCGTATCCCCGGATAAACGGTATTTAATCGTTTCCCTGGAGGTTTTAAGGTATACTACATGTCCTAATTGCCGTAATAGCCCCGCATTGCCTGATTGTATGGGAAGCCCGCCGCCTACCGACAAAACCGTATCAGCAAGCTTCCCGATAAAATCAGTTATTGTGGCGGTTTCTAATTTACGGAAATATTCTTCCCCTTCCACGGCAAATATATTGCTGATTGTCCTCTTATAATCTTTCTCAATTACTTGGTCGGTATCACAAAAATTAAAACCAAGCCTTTGGGCCAACCCGGCTCCGATACTTGTTTTACCGCATCCCATAAAACCGATTAAAACGATATTATTCATAAAATCCTCTTTTCTGCCTTTGTAAAATGAAGCAAAACATGTAACTTCAGTTGTACCATCCAAAAGTTATTCCGGTGTTCTTCCCGCCGTGCATTGATTATAGAAACAATTTTAAGATATTATTTTTCTATTTCTTCTGAAATCTTTTATCATTCTTTTGTTTTCTATAGAAATACAGAACGATTTTCTCTAAATAACGCTTCAATACAATCTGGATCTCTTTCTCGGCGCCAATGGGTTTTACAAAAATATTTCTTATTCCCGCAAGTTTAGCACCATAGATATCGGTAAATAACTGATCGCCTATAAATACGGTAGTATTTTTTTTCGTTCCTGTTATTCTCATTGCTTTATAATAATTTTCCGGTGAAGGCTTACGGGCATTGTAAATATACTTAACTTTTATATCCTTATTGAACCGTTTTACTCTTTCTTCATCATTATTGGAAATTAAGCAGATTTTAAAACCGATATTTTTTAATTCCCTTATGAGTTCAATTGCTCTTAAGTCTGCATCTGCGTCATGCTCCACTAAAGTATTATCGATATCAAACAGCAGCCCCTGATAGCCTTGCTTATAAAGGGCTTTATAATTAATGTCATAGGCAGATTCCGCACATTCATCTGGATAAAAACTTCGAAACATTCCATACCTCCGGGCTATGATTTTCTCATCACTGCATCATCATTATAACAGAATCCTGCCGGATTTGGCAAGACTAACCAATGAAAAACTAAATTTCATTCTCTAAAAGTACCAGCAGAATTTAAGAAGCAAGCATCCATAAGTGACACACGGATGAATATCACGGATGAAAGGACAGAGATTAATAATCTCTGCCCTTTCACCGCCTGTTCTATAGGTTAACATACTCATTAACTAACGGATGATTTGCTGCTTCGTCCTCAACGGTATCCGTAAAACGTTTCTGTTTTTCTGCAAATACATTGTCCATATTATCATCATTAATTTTAGACACTTCGCCGACAACTAAGTTCCCGGCTCCTTTCTTTCCGCCAAACCTATGGTATAATCCCGGCGTTAGTGTAATACTATTACCTGGCAGTATCTTAATAATTTCACCTGGTTTAAATGTATGTTTTATACCATCCATATACACTTCAATTATAGAAGCATAATTTATAGAAGCATCGGTTTTTGAATTGAATAATTCTATCTCCATAATGCCGTTTCCCCTATTGATAATGTCTTCTGTCTTATTATTATGAAAATGCAGGGGAATTACCTGTTTTTCTGTGTCATCAAAGACAATGATTTTTTCACAATATGGAACACCAATGTTTGGATTATAAAGATTTCCGTTACGAATAGTAAATAGTACCGCTCCAACATTTTTGAAATCGTCGGAACCGAAGTCTGTAACATCCCAGCCTTGCATTACTTGTTTAATACTACTAATTGCCTCTTTGTTCTCTTTCCACTCATCCCATGTCCAATATGCAAACATTGGCAAGCAAAATTGAATATCAGCCAAGGCTTTTTTTGCATTTTCTATTGCTTGATTAATCTCTGATCGTTTCATTTCATGATCCATCTCCTCTATTTACTGTCATATAACTACTCTTGATAAAATACTTCTTCCATAACCGTCCACAAATCTCCTGTTGCTGCAGTTTCAATTGGCGTTTGACATTGGTCTGTTTCTGAAAGCCATTCCTTTGTCAATTCTCCTAAAATTTTCATATCCTTTTGAAAATCTTCTCCAATATATTCAAAGTAGGAAAATAAGTACTCATTTATATGAAAAATAGAGAAATTAACAATATTGCATTGGCTGATTGCTTTTGTTACTTCTGTCCACGGATTGCTATGCAGCTCCTTATATCTTTCAAGCATCTCCGGCTTTACTTTTACTACTCTTCCATATCTTTTCATTTCTGCTGTCGCCTAATCTTTTTATTTTGCCGGGGGATTAAATCTTGCTGTCCATGTTTCTGCCATTTCAGCTGTTTTCTGCTGAATAAAAGTATCCAGTGTATCAACATTCTCCGCGGTAATATAAAAGGAACCTGAGTTAACCAGGAATTCCTGATCATCTTTATAAGTCCATCCATCTACTAACATTTTCAAAGTTATTGTTGCCAAATAAGCTTGTCCCCATGGATTTTGTGACATTGTTCCGTCTAAAGCACCGCTTCTGATTCCTTCTAATACCTTTTCGTCAGTATCAATACCAACCGCACGGATATCTGCATATTTTTCATCTGCAAGAATTGTAGCAAGTGCAACTGACGGATAGTAAGCCGTACTGATAAAACCACCGATTTCATCTTTGCTGGCCGCCAAAATATTTTCAACTGCCGTCACTGAACCTTCTGAACTATCTATATCACCAATCATTTGGAATAATTCAACATCCGAATATTCATTACAGGCATCTTCAATTGCTTTTATACGTAATTGTGTATTTGTATCTGTTACCGCACCTGTCAAT
>JAATEU010000080.1 GCA_015655565.1 Clostridiales bacterium | reverse complement strand
GCTTGGGAAAAATCAGGCCATACGGATTGTGGTAAATGCCATTGCCCTTGAGACACTTTAAGAAGTATTAAAAATATTGAAAGACAGGGAATTTGAAGAAATGGAAGTAATACAGGCAGCTATTTCAACAACAAAGGAAGCCGGAAGTTATCATATGCTTATGGGGCAGAATCCGGTATTTATTATCAGCGGCAGGGGGAAAACGTCTTGAAACAGATTAACCGGATTATGCTGGCAGGCACCAAAAGCGGTGCCGGAAAAACAACCATAACCTGTGGTGTATTACAAAGTCTTATGGACAAAGGATATGCCGTAAGCTCCTTTAAATGTGGGCCTGATTATATAGACCCCATGTTTCACAGTAAAGTGATAGGTACAAAATCCGGTAATCTGGACAGCTTCTTTACCGGAGAAAGCCTGCTGGCGGATATATTGTATAAAAATTCCAGGGATACGCATATCAGTGTAGTGGAAGGAGTTATGGGGTACTATGACGGAATTGGATTTTCCGATACCGGAAGCAGCTATTCCATTGCGGCCATGACAAAAACACCGGTAATCCTGATTCTGGATGCAAAGGGAATGAGCGGTTCCCTTGGGGCTGTATTAAAAGGCTTTACTACGTATAAAGAAGAAAGTTATATAAAAGGAGTTATTTTTAACAGGCTGCCTGACAGGCTGTATGATGATGCGAAGAAGCTGGCAGAAGCTATGGGTATCCACTCCTATGGATATGTACCTGTCGTTCCGGAATGTGTCCTGAAAAGCAGGCATCTTGGATTAGTGACGGCAGATGAAATTACCGATATTAAAAATAAAATAAATATATTAGCCGGGAAGCTGTCAGACACCATAGATCTGGAGGCAATCCTTGAATTATCGAAACAGGCAGACCCCCTCCCGGTTTCCGGCATGCCATTACCCGTCAAGAGAGAGAAAAAGATTTCCATTGCGGTGGCGCAGGATGAAGCTTTTTGTTTTTATTACAGGGATAATTTAGAGCTGTTAAAAGAATCAGGAGCAGATTTGGTACCCTTTAGTCCTTTGAGGGATATAGAACTTCCGGAGGACATCAGCGGACTTATATTAAGCGGCGGTTACCCGGAGCTGTATGCCAGACGTTTATCCCAAAATACTTCCATGCTGGCAGGTATAAAAGCAGCAATTGAGGGCGGTATGCCGGCCATTGCGGAATGCGGAGGTTTTATGTATCTGCATGAGGGAATGGAAGATATGGAAGGAAAGGAATACCCCATGGCCGGCGTTATTCCCGGAAAATGCTTTAAAACCAACCGTTTGCAGCGGTTTGGATACATTTATCTGAAAGGCATGGAGGATAGTTTAGTTGCCGGGAAGCAGGAGGTCATTAAGGCCCACGAATTTCATTACTGGGACAGCCGGAACGGCGGAGAGGCTTTCCATGCCGTAAAGGCAGGCGGTACCGGAGAATGGGACTGCATTCATGCCACAATGAATCTTTATGCGGGTTTTCCCCATCTTTATTTTTATGGTAATCCGTCCGTAGCTAAGCGGTTTATTGACCGGTGCATCCAATATAAAAAAGAGCGGAGAAGCGGATGCTTTAAAGAAAGGACAGAATTATGAACCCGGAATTTAAAAAGAAATATCAATATAAAAACAATATAGACCGGTCAGCCATGGCTGCCTGTAAAAGGCGGTGGGATAGTCTTGCAAAACCTATTGAAAGCTTAGGCCTGTTTGAGGATATGATAATTAAAATTGCCGGAATTCAGGGAAGTGAACAGGTAGATATCGGTAAAAAGGCTGTAGTGATTATGTGCAGTGATAATGGTGTGGTAAAGGAGAAGGTAACCCAGACGGACAGCAGTGTTACTGCTATCGTAACAGAAAATTTTGCAAAAGGTATCGCCAGTATCAACCGGATGGCTATGGCTGCAGGAGCAAAGGTAATACCGGTGGATATGGGGATTGAAAGAGACTTGCATAACGACGGCGTATTAGTAAGGAAGCTTGGCTATGGAACAGGCAATATAGCAAAAGAGCCTGCCATGACCAGGGAACAGGCCCTTAAAGGAATTGATACCGGAATTGAACTGATAAAGACTTTAAAAGCTGAGGGCTATAAAATTGTCGGGACCGGTGAGATGGGTATTGGAAATACCACTACCAGCAGCGCAGCTGCAAGTGTTTTATTAAATCTTCCGGCAAAAGAAGTGACAGGAAAGGGAGCCGGATTATCTGAGGAGGGATTATTACGTAAAATTCAGGTCATTCAGGAAGCAATCCGCATCAACCGGCCTGATCCTGCTGAACCGGTGGAGGTACTGGCTAAATTAGGAGGCTGTGATATTGCAGGGCTGACAGGTCTTTTTTTAGGCGGGGCATTTTATGGTATTCCAATTGTTATCGACGGGGTAATATCCTCCGTAGCTGCGTTAATCGCAGCCAGAATATGTCAGGCGGCTGTAAATTATATGATACCCTCCCATATGAGTAAAGAACCCGTCAGTATAAGAATTATGGAAGAATTAGGACTTTCTCCGGTTATCCATGGTAATCTGGCTCTGGGAGAAGGAACGGGAACCGCTCTGCTGTTTCCCCTGCTGGATATGGTGTTAAAGGTATATGACTATAATTCAACCTTTGAAGATATCCACGTTAAAGCATATGAAAGGTTTGAAACAAACCAGGCGGAAGCATTTGAGTTCCAGGAAAGCCTGGGGCCTGGGGACAGGAGTTTATTATGATTATATTAGTGACCGGCGGCAGTGGAAGCGGAAAGTCAGAATATGCGGAAAATCTTGCGGTGAAGCTGCACAGAAATAATTTAATATATATAGCTGCCATGATGCCCCAGGACGAGGAAAGTATCCATAGAATTGCCAGACACCGGGAGCTTCGTAAAGATAAAGGATTTCATACCATTGAATGTTATACCGGAATAAAGGAACTCGGTGTGAAAAATAAAAAGCATATTTTACACCGTACTGATTTGGATGTCTGCCAAAGCGGGCAGATGGACCCTAAGGCGGAAAACAGGCCGACCGTTTTATTGGAATGCATGTCCAATCTGTTAGCCAATGAGATGTACAGTGATATTGGGATACTGCATAAAGACGGGAAGGCTTCGGTCTGCGATGAAATTATGGAGGGCATAACTCATTTGGATACGGTATGTGAATATGTAATTATTGTATCCAACGAAGTGTTTTCCGATAATGGTTCTCCTTACGAAGAAACCACAAATTATATAAATCGTTTAGGTGAAATAAACTGCAGGATTGGCAGCCTGGCAGCCTGTGTATATGAAGTGGTGTGCGGGATACCGGTGTGTCAGAAAGGTTTGGGTGTTATATGACATTCCTAAAATCCATGATAATTTCCTTTTCCATGTATTCTAAAATACCAATGCCGCGGATAGAGTGGAAGGATGAAAACATGAAATATTCTTTAATATTTTTTCCTTTTGTAGGAGCGGTAATCGGTCTGCTTCTGTGCGGATGGTGGCGGCTTTCCCATACCCTTGGTCTGGGAATTTTTATGAAGGCGGCCATAGCCTTAACTATACCTGTTTTTATATCCGGCGGGATTCATTTGGATGGATTTATTGATACGCTGGATGCTTTAAGTTCCTATCAGACAAAGGAAAAGAAATTACAAATTCTAAAGGATCCCCATACGGGTGCTTTTGCCATAATAGGCTGCGGTATCTATTTTATCCTATATTTTGGGGCCCTGACAGAACTTCAGGACATGAAAGTTTATATGCTTATAAGCCTTGGTTTTGTTTTGTCAAGGGCGTTAAGCGGATTGTCTTTAGTGCTGTTTCGTTCCGCTAAAAAGGAAGGACTTTTATATGCCTTCTCTTCCACCGCACATAGGAAAATTACCGGAATTGCGCTGTCTGTTATTATCCTGCTGTGCGGCAGCGCCATGCTTTTCGTTCATGTTACAGGGGGCATTGCACTTCTTTTGGCAGCAGCACTTGTATTCTGGTATTACAGGTGGGTTTCTTACAGGCAGTTTGGAGGTATAACGGGAGACCTGGCCGGTTTCTTTTTGCAGGTATGTGAGCTTGTCATGACAGTTGCCGCAGCTGTAATAGTTTGAAAAATACAAAGTATTTTTCAAACCCTGATTTGCAGCAACATTCAAAAAACAAATGTCTTATGTATGGCAGTATCCGAAAACTGCTTCAGATATGCTTGGGAACCGGAACAATGAAAATTACACTTAATGAAAGGCGGAAGGGGAGGAAGGAATGGAATTATACATCGGAGGTATGAGCCAGGGAAAACTTGAATTTGTATGTAATAAAAAAAAGATTTCAAAAGACAGTAACCTTATTTGTGACGGGGCTGATTGTTCCAGGGAAGAAATATTATCAAAACAGATAATCAATCATTTTCATGTTTTTTTAAAGCGGCTTTTAACGGATAACCTGAAAAATACTCCGTATTTTCCACGACCGGATTTAAGTTACGGACTGGATTTAAACCATGGGCAGGATTTAAGCCGCGTATCTGATTCAAGCCATAGACCGGATTTAAGTCATGTGCCGGATTCAAGCCTGCCGGACATAGATCCGGGATACGCCATTGGATCTGCTAAATTAGCAGAAGAGTTTACAGAAAAACTGATTGTCCAAAATCCTTCGGCAATAATTATCTGTAATGAGGTTGGATATGGAATTGTTCCCATGGATAAGGCGGATAGGATTTACCGGGAAACCGTAGGACGGTGTTTATGCAGACTGGCAGCGCATTCTACGAGTGTAGAAAAAATCATATGCGGACTGGGGATGAAAATAAAATGAGGATTATATTCATAAGGCACGGACAGACAAAAGGGAATTTGGAAAAGCGGTATATCGGGTCAACGGATGAACCTTTATGTGAGGAAGGCATAAACCGGATAAAGGATTCTGTGAAAGCGCATCAATATCCGGATGCAGGTGTTATATATGTAAGTCCGTTAATGCGGTGCATACAAACAGCGGAACTCATCTATCCGGATAAAGAATACATTCTTTGCAAAAAGCTGCGGGAGTGTGATTTTGGGGAATTTGAAAGTAAAAATTATCTGGAATTATCAGATAATGAGAAATATAAAAAATGGATTGACAGTAACGGTGCCCTGGAATTTCCTTCCGGTGAGAATCAGGAAAACTTTCGGAAACGCTGTCAGGAAGCTTATGAAGAAATCATAAACATAAACCATTGCAATAATATGGATATCGCACTGATTGTCCACGGTGGTACAATCATGGCAATTTTAGAAAAATATGGAGTGCCCGGGAAAAGTTTTTATGACTGGCAGCTAAAAAACGGAGAAGGTTATCTGTGTGAACCTGCAGCGGATAAAAGAAGCTTAAAGGTACTGGGAAAATTAGAAAGTATAGGAGAACAGATATGATGTATTATTCTATTGCTGCTTTTATAATTGGTTATATTTTAGACCTGATATTAGGTGATCCCTATTGGCTGCCTCACCCTGTACGGTTCATGGGTACCTTGATTGGCAAAACAGAAAAACTGGTAAGGATGCATTTTCCCAATAATCCCAAAGGCTTAATTATGGGTGGAGCAATCCTGGTATTTGCAGTTCTTACCGTATGTACCCTTATTCCCTTTTTTCTGTTATACCTGTTGTACCGATATGTTCCCTGGCTTGGATTTATTGCGGAAAGTTTTATGTGCTATCAGATCCTGGCAACAAAGTGCTTAAAGGTAGAAAGTATGCGGGTATATCATTCCCTGAAAAAAGGTGATCTGAATGAAGCCAGATACCAGGTATCCATGATAGTCGGAAGGGATACCAGGATTCTGAATGAAACGGGTGTTACTAAGGCAGCGGTTGAAACAGTTGCCGAAAATACCTCGGACGGCGTAGTTGCACCTATGATTTATCTGGCAATAGGGGGGCCGGTCTTAGGTTTTTTCTATAAAGCAGTTAATACAATGGATTCCATGATAGGCTATAAAAACGATGCCTATTTGTATTTAGGGAGATTTGCGGCAAAATTAGATGATGCGGTAAATTATCTGCCGGCCCGGATATCTGCAGTGTTAATGATAATGGCCTGTCCTTTTGCAGGCCTGGATTTTAATTCCGCAATCCGGATTTACCGAAGGGATAAACGTAAGCATGCCAGCCCGAATTCTGCTCAGACAGAAGCTGTTTGTGCCGGGGCAATGCATATTCAGCTTGCCGGGGATGCTTATTATTTTGGTAAGCTGTACAAAAAGCCGACTATAGGGGATAATGTCAGAAACATAGAAACAGAAGATATCAAAAGGGCAAATAAGCTTTTATATGCCGCATCCTTTATTGCTGTCATACTTTTAACCTTAATAAGGCTCTTCGTGGCAGCCATAGTCTTAAAATAAATCACGATTATATTTTGCACACGGAATCCGCAGATTGGAGGAAGCAATGGATTTATATCGTCACGGTGGGGAAATCTATGATAAAAAGGTAATTCTGGACTTTTCCGTTAATACCAATCCCCTTGGCTTACCCCAAGGCGTGAGGAAGGCCCTTATTACACAGGTGGATCATTTTATATTATATCCGGATAACAGCTGCAGCGGATTATCAGCTGCCATAGCTGAATATGAGAAGGTTAACAGGGATAATATTATCTGCGGAAATGGCGCTTCGGATTTGATTTTCCGCTTATGCTACGCTTTAAAGCCGAAGAAAGCCCTGGTCACGGCCCCTGCCTTTTCTGAATATGAAAAGGCTTTAAAGGGAGCAGGAAGCCATATTGAATACTTCCTTTTGAAAGAGCAGGAGAATTTTACTGTTACCGGGCGGCTGGTTAAGCAGTTGGACGAAACCTTTGATATATTAT
>JAATEU010000149.1 GCA_015655565.1 Clostridiales bacterium | reverse complement strand
GTATAAGAAGTCCAGCCGCCACTTCCATATACAGGAATTTTCGTCTTATTTCCACCCCATAGTTTATACAAAGGAATATTAAGTATTTTCCCCTTTAAATCCCAAAGTGCGATATCAATTGCGCTTAATGCACAAAACATCATTCCTTTTCTACCCACACCTCTTAGATATTGGAACATTTCCTGCCAGATTACTTCTGTCTCAAAAGGCTCCCTTCCCGCCAGCTTATGTTTCATATTCTTTTCTATCAGCATCTTGGTAGCTTCCCCGCCAACCTCATGGTAAGTGACCCCAATACCCTCCAGTCCATCTTCCGTAAATATCCGCACAATTGTATATCCTATGGTTTCTACCTTGCGCGTCGCATCAGAAAATCCGCCTGTTACAGGCATGGATACTAAATGCACCTTTATGTCCTTGATTCTGTGATTCATTTTATGCCTCCTCTGACACTTTGTTTATGCTTTCTTTTCTTTACTTGCTACATCAATTGCAACAGCAAGGAGAAGGACAACACCTTTAATAATATATTGATACTCCGGGCCCAGATTAAGAAGACTCATACCATTGTCAATCCCAGCCATCAGCATAGTACCCATAATAGCTCCTAAAACATTTCCCTCTCCACCACGAATACTTGTTCCACCAACAATACATCCCGTAATTGCGGTAAATTCAAATGCGGTACCAGCTGCTGCGGTAGCCTGCCCCATTCTTCCTAAAAAAATGATTGCAGCAATTGCTGTTACTACTCCATGAAGCATATATATGCTCAGCTCTGTTCTCTCAATATTAATGCCTGAGAGTCTAGCTGCTTCACGGTTCCCACCTATGGCAAAAACCGCCCTTCCAAAAGGTGTATTGGTAATAATAAAATGAAAGATTCCGGCCACAATGAGCAAAATAATAATAGCGTACGTAAATCCACGATAGAAAATCATGATTGAGGAAATACCAAATGTAACTCCTGCAATAATGGCCGTCTTCAATAAATACTTCCACGTTACTTCAACCTCTGACCCTCCTTTGATTTCTCCTTTTCTTCCTTTATAACTAAATATGATATAACCCAAAATAAGTACGAATGTAATTACTAAACTTAACCCATTGAAATTTTCTCCACCAAACAGCGCTGGTAAATAGTCATGTCCAAACTTAGAGAAACTTTTACTCATGGGGCCAATTGTATTCCCTTTACCTAACAGTAATGTCAACCCTTTAAAAAGTAATTGTCCTGAAAGTGTTACTAAAAAGGCCGGTAAATGCTTATATGCAATCCAATAACCATGCCATGCACCGGCTATCAGTCCTGCAACTACTGTAATCCCTATTGTAGCAGCACTGCCAAAACTATTGTGTACTTGTAATACTGCCGCTACTGTCCCCAGACAGCCTACAATTGATCCGGCTGCCAAGTCACAATTACATGTCGCAATGACCATAACCATGGTAATACTAATGATAGCACAAGTACACCCCTGCATTAGTAAATTCGATAAGTTTCTCGTCGTCAGAAACATCCCGCCTGTCAGAACTTGCAGAACCCCAAAAATAACAAGTATTTCTATTACCAGCGTAAATTTATAGAAATCACCCTGACCGAATTTCCCCTTCAATGATCGAATCCCAACAGCATTTTTTGCATTATTGCTCATCCTTTTTCCCTCCTGCCGCAAAGTGTAATATCTTCTCCTGATTCGCCTCTTCTCTTGATAATTCGCCCCTGATATGCCCTTCACTCATAATATAAACACGATCACTCATACCCAGAATTTCCGGCAGTTCAGAAGAAATCATTATAATCGAAACTCCTTGTGCGGCTAACTGGTTAATTATCTGATATATTTCAAATTTGGACCCTACGTCAATCCCTCTGGTTGGTTCATCCAAAATCAAAACATCCGGTTCTGTAAGCAGCCATTTTGCTAAAACGACTTTTTGCTGATTTCCTCCACTCAGGTTTTTTGCTTTTTGATACATAGAGGGTGTGCGGATACTTAAGTTTTTAATGAATTTATTTGCATTTGCCTTTTCTTTATCCCCATCAATAACCCCGTGTTTGGTTATTTTACACATACTAGCTAATGACATATTTCCTTTTACGTCGGCTGGTAAGACCAGACCATATTCTTTACGATCCTCGGAAACATACCCTAACCCTGCATCAATTGCTGTTCTGGGATTTTTAACTTTTACTAATTTACCATTCACATATAATTCTCCATGCGGCTTAGCTTTCAATGCGCCAAAAAAACTAATCGCCAGTTCTGTTCTGCCAGCCCCCATTAATCCGGCAATACCAACAATCTCGCCCTTTCTTGCATAAATATTTATGTCTTCAAGCAGGTTTCTGTCTGGGTTTTCTGGATTCTTGACTGTCCAATGCTTAGTCTCAAGTACAATATCTCCCACTTCATGTTCTTCATGCGGAAATCGCTCCGTTAATTCCCGCCCTACCATATAAGCTATTAATTTATTTTCATCCATCCTGCTCGTTAGCTGAGTGGTAATTGTCTGTCCATCACGTAAAACAGTAATTGAATCCGATATTTTAAATATTTCATTTAATTTATGTGAGATATAAATGCATGAAATACCTTCTTC
>JAATEU010000513.1 GCA_015655565.1 Clostridiales bacterium | reverse complement strand
TGAAACTGAGAAAATCCGGTAACGGCTTCTTTATTCCGGTCACATTTTCCGCGAAAGACTACAAAAACGGCTCTGTTTTGAAAGATGCCACTCTCTCCTTTAAAGAATTCATCCGCCGTATGAGGCATGCCGTAAGAACTTATACCCTCCTGAATTGAAAAACCCAACTGAATACTTTTCAAAAGCCCTTAACAGAAGGGGTTGTTGCCGTGTCCTTATTTCGCTGAAAAGCGTTTCCTCCTTCTGAGAGCCTGACACTTTACTACCAAAAACCTCTCTCTTTCAGGAGAGTTGCAACCCGGTATGATAAACTGGAAACTTCTTTTCAGCTGGTGACTACAAACAATGGATATAGATGGAAGAAAGGATCTGTGCCATCTGGCATGAATGCAGAGATTGCCATTCCCACTGCGTCTACTAAAAGACTTATTTCCCGCATAGGTAAAGTAAAAAATCGATGGAGCAGCCAGGAAACAGCAATTCCAGTGCAAAAGAGAACAAACGCTCCACCTCTTATCAACACCCCCCTGGTATTTTCTTCAACCAGATGTATCACCATATTCATTAGATTTCCAGTCTGCGCAGATCCGTAATTTTCAAAAGCACAGATTGCATATAAACCCATGAATCCCCCCATAAAAGTCATAATATAATGTAGAATTTCTTCCCCGTTCTTCTTTATAATCCCCATACTCTCATACTTCTCCAATTCTAAAAACATTTGTTCTTTCCCATATAATCTGTTATAATAAATGCAAATATTTATTAAAAGAGGTTTAACTATGAATGCAATCGCGCGTAGACAATATATTATTCAAAAACTCCAATTAGAAAGCTATGTTGACACAAACCAATTAGCATCAGAACTATCCGTTTCTTCCATGACTATCCGTAGAGATTTAAATACTTTATCTGATGATGGTCTGATTTCCCTTCAGCATGGTGGTGCTGTTTTAAACAACGGTTCCTTGTTCGAATTTAACATGGCCATGAAGAATACCGAACATATGACTGAGAAGATGACAATCGCAAAAAAATGTATGGATTACATCCACGAAGGAGATTCCATCTTTCTGGACGCCGGTACTACTGTCAGCTGTCTGGCATTACTTCTGAAAGAGACTAAGAAAATTATAGTAATGACCCATTCTCTTCTTGTCATGAAGCAATTGTCGGATTGTAAAAATCTCCGGGTGATCATGTGTCCAGGAGAATATCGTTTTGACTCTCAAGCCTTTATGGGAGCACTTACTGATAATTTTATCTCACAGTTTAAAATTGATACTCTCTTCTTAGGAACCGAGGGCATTGATTTAAAACATGGCCTTAGTGTTCCCCATATAACTGATGGCACTACAAAACGTGCTATGATTCAAGTCTCCGAAAAAGTAATTTGTATGGCAGATAGTTCAAAGTTAGATACATCTTATTATTATAGTATTTCTTCTTTGTCCAATATCAATCTGATTATCACAGATCACGAAGCTGACCAGACGTTGTTGGATAAATATATAAATGCTAATATTCCAATTATTACTTCTTAAGACTTCTTACTAACTGAGTCCCGGCAATCTGCCGAGACTCTTTTTTATACTTACTTAATTATTTCACCGGTTCCCATACCAGTGCCTGCTCTTTCTGTAGCAGATAAGGACGAAGATAAGCCACTGTTGAACACATCGGCAGTACCTCCTCTGGCAACGGAATTCCAAGCACCTCCTGTAAATATGTTCTGCGGACCTGCATTCTCTCCCACATATCAGGATATTCTTTCTGAATTTCCTGACGTAATGCTTCATCAGCCAATGCAATGGTACTCTCAGCACTTACACCACCATATCCAGGTACGGATGGAATAATATCAATCTGCAGCAACATACCACTGCGTAAAATTTCCTCTGAATTTTTACGAATTGGAGAACAAAGCCACTCTTCTTCCGCTGTCAGATGTCCTGGACACAATCCCCAATGATATTCTGATTGTGGAAGCACCTGCTCTACCAGAGCATACAACTCTCCTCCCTTCATACCAACATGAATTGCTGACAACCAGTGAGCATATGCATTAAAGTATGGTGCTACAACTTTTTCCAGATAGTCTTCCATGTTCTCTGGCATCTCATCACTATTATGAACCGCATAGCCAGCACGGCTGGAAAGACCTCCCCTGTAACCGGTAGTAAGGGAAATAGGATCTCCCACCTTTACTGTATTATTAGTAGGATACATGTTAGCCTTAACAAAACGTGGGCCACTAGAGGCAATTGTCACCACACTATTAGGCTGCCCATAACGATTAAGCTTGTCTCCAAGCATCATTTCCGAAGTTCCTTCTTCTATGGCATCCATAGCATCCAGAACACAATCAGATGCAAGAGCAGCTGCAAATTCATAATGTGCAATTTCATTGGCATTATTAACTGTGCGTGCTCCGTTTTCTCCAATAAAGATTGCAGCAGCATTGGTAACATATTCCTCTCCTGCAATACTGCGGACACAATCGACTATAAAAGCCGGAACATCAAACATCTTGTCATTCTGTTCATATGGATCTGTAAACAGTTTCCACCCTGCAATTCCCGTATGCTTTCCTGGCTCAACTCCGGCAGCTATGAGCTGGTCACGAAGATTTCTTCCACACTCACTAGGCTGGTTAGGAAGTGAAAACATCGGAACATGTATACATCCTGCATGAATTCTTGCCTTGGCCGCCTTATTCAGGTTCTCATTTCCCAACACCAGATTCATCTGACCGTTGTCCTTGATTACCAGAAGACCCTCTTCAAATCTTATATAAAATCCTACTAAATACTTAAAATTACCGCCATGCTCCACATCACCATATACTATCAGCTGTTCTATGCCATTTTCCTTCATTCTAGTTAGGATTTTTTCTTTTCTTTCTTCTATTGTAGCATCGCTCAAAAGAACCGGTACACATGAACAGTCTTTTAGAGGTGCCTGCACTGACTTTAATTGCACCTTATACTCTTTCATTCCTATACTCTCCTTTAAAATTTAATTAAATGCGAATAATGGATCCAGCACTTCAACAGATCCTTCTACCGGTGTTTCCATCTCTCCCAAAGTCATATAATTAGAAACCAATACCATGGTTGTGGTATCATATCCACTCTTTTTGATGAATTCAGTATCAAATTCAACAAATAAATCTCCTGCTTTTACGGTTGCCCCAGCTTCTACTTTTACCTGGAAACCTTTTCCGTTTAACTCCACCGTATCTATACCAATATGCATCAGGATTTCCATGCCACAAGGTGTCAGCATCCCAACAGCGTGTCCCGTCGGAAAGACAGCTGCAACCGTTCCATCTGCCGGTGCATATAATTTTCCTTCTGCCGGAATAATTCCCAAACCCCATCCCATCATGCCACTGGCAAATGCTTCATCTGCTACAGTATCCAATGCCATAGCTTTTCCCTTTAAAGGACTGTAAACAGTCTTGGGAACACAGGTAATGTTTCCAACTTTTTTACTCTTATTTCCTAATAATGAATCTAAAAATCCCATATATTTCCTCCTGTATTTACTGGTCCATCACCTGTTCGATTATAACTGCAAAATATTTTATTTAATTATCCCATCCACCGGGTAAATAAAATAATTACAGCAGGCATAAAAGTAACTGCATAGACGGCACGTAATACTTGAATTAACGCAATTTTCGTCAAATCCGCATTGAGATCTGCTGCAATCAGCGACATATCTGTCGCTCCTCCTGGAGCTGACGCCAGCATGGCAGATTTTAAATCCAGCAGATTTTTTTTCTTACAATACATACTGTAAATAAGATTTACAATCCAATAGTTTACCATCAGAACTAACATAGCTATCAACGATCTGCCATTTAACATAGCCAAGGTTGAAGAACGAATACTGCATCCCACTAGTGCTCCTGCCAAAAGCTGAGCCACTGTTTTCAGCTGAATCGGTACATAACACACAGAAGTCGTAACATTCAGAAACACTATGATTGCCATCGGAACTACCATGGCTCCAGCTGGAATAGGACTGACATTACCCATAAAACCAGCAGCCATACTCAAAATAAAGGTAAATGCAAGCTTTTTTTCTCTATTGCTGATCAAACGGTCAAGCCAGGTACTTCCCATCTCCGGATTACCTGTTACCAAACGAATATCTGCTTCCACAATACCTTCTTTTCTGGTGAAATAGCGAATCCAGTAGGGAAAGAATAACAAAACGCCCACCAGACGCAGTGTCTGCATCAATGCAACAATTGGTGTATCAGCTCCCAGTTCTATGCTGAGCAGGGATATATCAGATACCCCTCCTGCCACAGCACCCAGCAATGAAGTCTTCATGTCAAATCCCGCCAGAGTGTGAACCACAGTACCTGTAATGAATGTGTTGATCGTCAATAGTAAAGTCAATAGCAAAAAAGGACCAATCAAATATTGAAAATTCAGTACATCCTTTTTTTTGATCTGCATTCCGATGAAGGCACCTGCCACAGCCTGCGCAATCACCTTGGACATCCACGGCAATGCTGCATAATCCAGGAAAACATTGGTAATACCTACTGCCAGCATACTCCCTAGCATAGCTGGGGCAGGAAGACGAAGTTGCCCGGCAATTCGATATCCTACCCATGCTACCACCAGTGTTAATAATATAGAAATCATTTTAAATATTATCTAACGGCCAGATTGGACGCTGAACGGTCTTATAGATCAGGCGTTCCGTTCTCTGCATCGTAGTTCCGTCCGTCAATGACATTACATAATTCTTTGCCTGTGCTTTCAGTTCCGGATACAAATATCCCTGCTTTACTACAAAGAAATTGAAAGATGTCATGTCCACATTTGCACAATCATACTGATATTTTTCAGCAAAAGAAACAGGGAAATTCTCAACAATCAGTGTAATTGGTGCAGAATCCAGTTTAATCGTACAGCATGAACCTACAACAGCTTCGCTGTGATAATGATGATGCAGATCTCCAAAAGAAAGAATGGTTCCAGCAATTTTTACTTTTGCTGACAGTTCTGTTTTCTGGGCTCCTATTTCACACTCAATATGGTCTCCCACATTCATTCCGCTTAACACATTATCATATAATCCCTTATCATTAATTCCAGCAACAATAATATTTTTATCTTTATAATTCTCCAATGCCAATAACTGACGAAGAACATATGTGTTCAGTCCCTGTGCTCCTGCTGTTACATTATCACCAGAATCTGTCAGGAATACCGGACCTCCTTCTGTATTCATCATAGCCTCTAATGCCTGATTCGGATCATCTGCATAACCAGTAAAATGGAAATCTCTATGTCTTGCCCAAACAAAATCATAAATTTCCTGTACTTTCTGTTCCGCATAGGCCTGATCCTGTGGAGTATATGGAACTACCACTACTGCAGCACCACATTTTGCACTGTCATGCCGCAGATAACCAATGTGATAAGAGCATGTCATAATACGTGGATCGTCTTCAATCTCATTTAACAGTTTATTAATGGATACCAGTGGTTCATCCGTTGATACACAACGTTCTCCTCCCAGAAGTATCGGAATTTTTTTATAAACTGGATGTATCTCTCTTCTGTTATTTACAAGATCCACCAAAGATTTGAATACAATCTGATGTGCTTCTTTACGATCTGTATGAGGACTATGACGGAAGGTACGAATAATATCACAGCGGTCTGCCTGCTCCTGAGACATATTCCCATGTGGATCCATTACCATTGCAAGAGGCATGTAAGGACCAGTAATTTTCCGTATTTCGCGAATTAGCGCATGATCGCCAGAATCTCCATCTAAATCAATGACACTAGATGCTCCGTGAAAGAAGAAACACATACCATCGATATCATGAAGGTGTTCTTTTACTGAATTTTTAAACTGAGTCAGAATATAATCAAATGCATCCTTATCCACACGACCTCCACCGCCGCCATAAGCCATCAAACTAGGGACCAATTCAACATTACTGTCTTCAGCCAGTTCGCGAACATATAAAATATCAGATATAGCACCTCCTCTTGTAATGGTAAAGTCCTCAAGCATCATTGGCTTATCCACATATGCATTACACTCTGCTACAAATCCACCAACTAATATTCTCATTTTCTGCTCCTTTCAGATAATATCATATTTTCATTTATTTTTAAATCTCATCTATAGGATACATAGGACGCATAATTTTCTTAAACGGAATTAATTTTGTATCCTGAGATGTCGCACCATTGGTTAAAGACATGATGCACAGTTTTCCTTTTTCCTTCAAATCCGGGAATATATATCCCTGTTTTACCACTATTACATCATATGTATCCCAATTAATTCCAATATTGGTAAACTGATCTTCCTCGCACATAGTCTGCCTGGTTGAGGCAACAACAATATCAATAGGAAGTCCTTCTACCGATATCACAACTGCATAACCATAGATCAAATCATGGGGATGCATAAGATAACCTCTCAGCCCTCCTTTAGAACGAATCGTAACATCAAGTTCCACACTTTTACTCATTTCATCCTGATTTACCCCCAAAGTAATATGCGTTTTCGTTCCTATGTCCATAGCGTCAAGTTTTTTCCAGGTCTGTGGATCACAGATATTGGAAAATAAAAAATGTTTCTTCAGTTCCTTAATTGCAAGTACCTGACGCAATATATAGGTATTCCAGCCTGTTGCACCACTGGTTACATTATCTCCGGAATCTGTAATAAATACTGGCTTGTCTTCAAATTCAAGAGCCAGCCGGAGTGCTTTTTCCAGGGACATGGTCAGACCAGTATAATGAAACTCATGACGTTTCTCCCATACATAGGAAGCCAGCTTATCAGCCACTTCTTCTGCATATTTCTGATCTGCCCCTGTAGATGGAACCACTACAATACCGCAGCCAGCCACATCACAGTCATGCCGGATATACCCTACATGCCAGCTGGCACTTAAAATTCTTGAATCCTCTTCAAGTGTATCCATATAAGCATTGATACTTTTCATCGGCTCATCAGCAGACACACTCTGTTCTCCTCCAAGAATCAGTGGTAATTTTCGATATACTGCGTGGATATTCTGTCGTTTTTTCATCAGCTGGCACAACATTCCTGCAACTTTTTTCATGGTATCCAGGCTGTCGGTATGGGGAGACTGTCGGTAACTGCGGATAATCTGAATATCTTCCACATAGTCTCTGCATAAATTTCCATGAGGATCACAGCACACTGCAATTGGTACATATGGTCCTACCATTTTTCGAATCTCAGACAAAATATGATGATCACCGGAACCTATTTCCTCTACCTCACTGGCTCCATGTAAATGTAGATAAACTCCATCAATTTCATTCTGATGCTCCTTTGCTGCACGCACTATGCAGGCTTCTATGTACTCAAAGGTTTCCTTCTTTATGACTCCTGATGCGCCTGCCGTCGCATATATTGACGGAATCATTTCAATTCCCTCATCTGCAAAAACCCCTTCCACCTGCATTTTACGGATACATTCATCTTCAAAAGCAATCACATAGTCCGTGATATTATTTTTTATTGGAACATGAGCATTGGATTCCGTGGTAAAATATCCTGTTAATACTTTCATTTTCCATCCTCCATCAGATATTGTCTACGGGATACATTGGTCTCATGATCTTCTTTAATGGTATATTAGCTGTATTCTGAAGAGTTGCTCCATCTGTCAGGGACATTACATAAAACGCTGCCGCCTCCTTCAGTTCCGGGAAGATATATCCCTGCTTTACTACAGTGATATCATAATCATTCCAGTCAACACCGGCACGATCATAGATTATTTTAGCTGAAAATGTCTTCTCACTGCCTGCTACCACAATATCAATACTGGTTCCTTTTACATTTACTGTAACGCAGTGACCAAATACCACCATCATCGTAGATCCCGTGGTTCCAGAACGAACGATATCACCCTTACTTTTTACGATAACATCCAGTTCTACTGGTGTACTCATTGCGTCATGTCCAACACCCAGAGTAATATGAGTTTCTTCGGCAATCCCAACAACTTTCAGACGTTCAAAACATTTTGGATCACAGATAGAAGCAAAAAGAATTTTTTTATGAAGATTTTTCACTGCCAGAACCTGACGCAGAATATATGTATTCCATCCTGTTGCACCACTGGTTACATTATCTCCGGAATCCGTGATAAAAACTGGTCCTTTCTCCTGGGAAAGTGCCAGATCAAGAGCTTCCTCCGGTGCAGCTGTCAAACCAGTATAGTGGAACTCATGGCGTTTATCCCACACATATGCAGCCAGTTTATCTGCTATTTCTTCTGCATATTCCTGATCTGCTCCAGTCATAGGTGTTACCACAATGCCACATCCTGCTACATCACAATCATGACGGATATAGCCTACATGCCAGCTGGCACTTAAGATTCTTGGATCCTTTTCCAACTCATCCATATATTCATTAATACTTCTTACAGGTTCATCAGCAGACACGCTCTGCTCTCCACCCAGAATCAGCGGTAATTTTCGATATACAGCGTGAATATTCTCACGTTTTTTCAACTTCTCACACAACATTCCTGCTACGATTTTACGGGTTGGAATACTGTCCGTATGTGGAGACTGACGGTAGCTTCGGACTACCTGAGCACTTTCTACATATTCCTCACACAGGTTTCCATGTGGATCACAGGCAATCATAATTGGGATGTAAGGACCAACAATTTTTCGTATTTCTTTCAGAATATGGTGATCTCCGGATCCAATTTCTTCAACCTCACTGGCTCCATGAAGCATAAGATAGATTCCATCTATTTCATTCAGATGTTCTTTTGCTGTTCGAATAAAACAGGCCTCAATGTAATCAAAGGTATGTTTCTTAATCACACCAGAAGCTCCAGCTACTGCATAAATTGCAGGAATCACCTCAATACCAGCTTCTTCAAAAATCTCACCCACCTGCATTTTTTGAATGCACTCATCTCCAAAAGCAATATTATATGCTGTAATTTCATTTTTGTATGGAACATTTGCATTGGACTCTGTAATAAATTCACCTATTAAGACTTTCATAATACACGCTCCTTATTTATTATTATTTAACAGAAGAAAATGCGACTTCTGGCAGACAGAAACTGGCAGAAGCCGCATTATTAAAATCAATTATTTAGCCTTTTTCCCATCTTTTGACATAAAGATCCTTGTACTGATAAATGCAACTGCAATTGTCACAACTGCCACAATAGCAGCAATGACTACAAAATACATACTTCCAGTATCATCAATGTACATGATAAAAGTCATCAGACCAGGACAACCTATCTGCACATATTTTTTCAGGCCAAAGATACCTGCAACCAGACCACCTGCTAATGCGCCACATGCAGTACCCATCAAAGCTTTTGGTCTGGAAATCAAAGCGCCATAGAATGCAGGCTCAGTTACACCACAAAGTGCTGTCATACCAAAGGAACTGTAAAGTCCCTTCATAGCCTTGTTTTCCTTGCCCTTTAACTGGATTGCTACAGCCAGAGTAGTGGCACCTACAGCAATGTTAGAAATGAATCCCATATTACCAAAAATAACATCATAACCCTGCTCTGCAATCATTGCAATGGAGATCGGTCCAATGCCTTTATCAATGCCAAACATAACCATATAAGGATAAACTGCTGCCAAAAGTGGCTGAGTAACAAAGCCCAGAGTGTTGGCTAACCAAATGCAGACTACTGCAACACCGTTGCTTAAGTAGGTTCCCAAAGGTCCTAACACAATCAGCTCTACTGGTACGACAATGATCATTGTAAGAAGAGGAGTACCAAAAAATGTGAACATTTCAGGCATGATTTTCTTTACAAACTTGTATACGAAATACATAAAGAATACACCAAGCATAACAGGAAATACGGTAGAACCATATGAAACCTGAGGAATAGGAATACCCAGGAAACTCAGTCCTTCAACACCATTAATACGGTCGCAGATTAGAACAGCACCCAGAAAAGCACCATATATTTCAGGTATCTTCAGCTGTTTTGACATGGTATAGCCGACGTAAATAGGGAAATAAGTGAAGCCTGCCTGGAACAGAGCCATACAGATGTTCACAGTACCAGTACTGGTATCCAGTCCAAAATAATTGATGCCCACACGGGCAAGAGCCAGAATCATACCACCTACAATCATGGCAGGTACAATAGGCATGAAAACAGGTGCCATAAATCCAGCCACCTTATCTAACACCCATTTTGCATTATGAGGTTGACCTGCACTCAGATCTTCTACCTCAACATTTGCGTTCATACCCGGCTTCCATCCAGATAATTCCAAAAAATCATTGTAGGCATCATTAACCTTTGGTCCAATGATAATCTGAAGCTGACGTCCCTTGTCCACAATACCCGCTGCATTCGGAATTGTTTTCAATGCTTCCATATTGACGTTGCTTTTCTTTGCAACCTCAATTCGAAGTCTTGTGGCACAATGAGTAACATTGGTAATGTTCTCAGCACCTCCGACATTGTCCAGGATATACCGGGACATTTCATCATAGCTTCCCATACTAATTTCCTCCTAATAATTTTTTATTAAAAATTGATGCCCCCGCAACAAATTTTAATACAGTTTTTTTTATCTTTAAAATGTTATTTTTTGTTCATTTTATATTAGTTTTATGTTTATATTTGTTTTATCATATCATTTAATATTTGTCAAGAAAAATGTTAATAATCGCACATATTATTTAATTAATTAACTTAAAAGTCACATTTTTGACATTTTTCCGATTAAAACTTAACATTTAAAAACATATTTTCTTGCGTTTTTCTTTATTCTATTATATGATAAATCTATAATTTAAAATTATTTTAACATTTTCGGGTAATAGGAGGGATTCATATGAATTACTTATTAATTGCTATGTTTTTTATTTTGTTTGATTTTAACATAACTCTGGCCGGAGTAACCTTCAGTCTGCTGCCAGGATCTGTTGGATATCTGCTTCTATATATGGCGATGAAACAGTTACAGACAGATAGTCCTGTTTTAGAAAAATGCAAGCCTCTCTCCATGTTCCTGGCATGCTACAGTTTTATCACCTTTATCTGTTCTGTAACCGGTCTCACTGCCAATCCGTTAGTATCTTATATTATAGGTCTGTTTGATGTTTTAGGAAAATTGTTCATTGCTTATCAGTTAGTACAGGGATTAAAAGAACTGGAACTTGGCCGAAACATTCAGCTCTATTCCACTCGACTGCAAAAATACTGGGCTCTGATAGTTTCTTTTCAAGTATTTTCACTTTTGCTGATTACAACTCTGTTGTTAAGTGTTCTTAGCACAATCATCAGCTTTATATTCAGTATTTTATTTTTTCTAACCCTGAATATAGCTCGGTTCAACTGGAATAACGGAACTGTACAATCAAATGAAGGAGGACAATGATGGACGGAAAAGTAACAAAAGATTTTTTATGGGAAACTGCCGGTGCTTCCTATCAATGTGAAGGTGGCTGAAACGAAGATGGCAAGGGTAGAGAGTACCTGGGATCAATTCTGTCATAGTTCAAAAAATGTAAAGGGATTTACTGGAGATATAGCAGCTGATTTTTATCATCGATATAAAGAGGATATCCGTCTTTTGAAAGAGAGTGGCTACAATACGCTGCGTTTCATCTCCTTCTCCGGCTTGATGAAGTAATTCTTATCGTTCCATAGGCTGATATAAATCTCGCCGTCCGGCGTTTTGACAGGACGCTGTTCTAGGATTTCCCCGAATCCATCCGAGTTTTGACAACCACAAAATTCAAAAGTTCGGCTGTTTCTTCGCCTGAAAGAGCTTCTGTTAGCCCGGCGGTCATAACTCCCCACAGCCCGCCATCACAAACTTTCACGTGCGGATATAGGCTGTGTACCTTTTCCTTCAGTGCATCCTCATACGCCACGGCCTCCGCAGAAGTAATTTCCTCTGGAGGATCATCCATTCCACACTCACCATATTCATTTTGGGGGTAGGTGATAATCTTCAGTGGGAAAAAGATACGCATCATTTCATATGCCATTTTGTTTCCTCCTGTCTTTTTAATCACTGCATCAGGCAATAAAAAAAGTGGCTATGCTATCTAAAAAAGAAAACCTTAGCCTCTTATACTTCTACCCGATGACAGCTTTATATTATTGTTTTTTGGTAATATAAAAACAAAGACATCAGAATTTTGGGTTCCAATGCCTTTGGCTTTACCTCTGTGAAATTTGTGTTTTTAGGGGCTCATTTTCAAAAATTCCGAATGTCATCTATAAAAACCCCTAAAAAATCGGGGCCAAAAATGCACTTTTTAGCCTCGATTTTAGCTCAATTTTAGCTCAAAAACCAGTCGAGGTAGACGCGCCCATTACTAGGCGCACCCCTCACAGAACCGTACGTGCGGCTTTTCCGCATATGGCTCTTTACAAGTCTAATTGTTCAACAGTTATCCATAGACATTGACATAGACCTTGCCATAGACTATCGGGAACACTTTGAGCATCTCTTCAAGTCCTTTCCACGTATAGCTTTCCCTATGACTTCTTCGATTAAGCCAATAGAACAACATATCTATCACTTTGAATCTAAATCTGTCAAGGCTTGGTCCGTTATCAGTAATTCCGTAGTAATGGTAATAACCAACAAGTATTTAATTCAGCTTCTTTATGATTTCCTTCACCGGTAGAAATCTTAGTTCTCCCTTTAGAAGTTGGTTTATCTCTTTGCATTTCTTTCTGAATTTCTTCCTGCTGGTTCTCCTCTTCACTCTAAACTTTCCGTTCCTACCTTTGGAACAGTAGTGTGTGAAACCGAGAAAGGTAAAAGTTTCTAGTTTTGTTCCTTCTCGCTTGCAATCTGCTTCGGCGAAACGCCCAAATTTAATCAGCCTGCTCTTACTTTCCTCAAGCTCCAGTCCAAAGTGCCCCATTCTGTGTTTTAGTCTCGCATAGAACTCTTCTGCTTCGTGCTTGTATTGAAAACAGACTACAAAGTCGTCTGCATACACCACTAATCCGCAGAAGCCCTTCATGTTCGGCTGTACCCTCTCCTTGAACCACCATACAAGTGCATAGTGCATGTAGATGTTTGCGAGTATAGGTGAATAAATAGAACCCTATGCAAACCAGAAGACTATGCAAAGAAGGTGACTATTTCCCGCGAAAATAAAGCATTTCAGATCGATTTACTTTGCATAGCATTCTGCCTCTGAGTTATAACTCCGACAGCCATTCCATCAGGTCACTGTTTTCATTCCAGTCAGGAAGATTAGAATCTACCAAATCTGGATAGGCATTTTCCAAAGCCTTGCGTTTAAGTTCGGAATCAGCCCGTGCATATATCTCCGTGGTTTTTATATCACTATGACCAAGAAAGTCCCGGATATAAATCAGATTTACACCTGCCTGAAGCAAATGAACTGCTTTTGAATGCCTCAGCATATGGCAGTTCACTTTCTCAGGGACTTTAGCAGATGTTTCATGGGCAGAACCAGCATATTTGTTGACGATATATGCCACTCCTTCCTTTGTTAGTTTATTATGCTGGTTATTCGTAAAAAGTGGGTGATCAGCTTTATGTGCCAGATTTAGCCTGTTTTCACAGATATATTTTTCTAAAATGGAAGCCGTATTCTTCATGACTGGCACTCTGCGTATTTTATTCCCTTTTCCGGTAAGCACCAGCACCGGATTACTGCCTGCTGTGAAGTCCTTTACTGTTATATCGATGATTTCCTGCACTCTTGCACCGCTGTCATACATCAGACTCATCAAAGCAAGCGGTATTTTTATCCGGCTCTGTGTTGTATTTATAGCCAACGGCCCTTTTTAAGGAGATAAAGTCCTGCATTTCGTTTCTGAAAGGACCTCTGAAAACTGGATCATCCAAGACGAATCACCTCCTCAAAATCAAGAGGGCATTCTGCCAGCCGTTCCATATCCACTTTAAGATACACGGCTGTAGAATTCGTATCCAGATGACCGATGATATCTGAAATGACCGGAAGGGGAGTATCCTTCTCCAGAAGAACGCTTGCCATTGTATGACGGAGGCTGTGCATCCCACGGCGTTTTTTTAACATGAGGATATGGGCTTTTTCCATGTAACCCCTGATGAGCTGTTCAAGGTGATCACCTTCTGAAAACGGAAGAAAGGTTGCCATATGCCTGACAAAGATACATGGGCTGTCTACTTTTGGTCTCCCGTATTTCAGGTACTCAATCACAGCCCATCCGACATCCGGGACAAGGGGCAGTTCCATTGGCTGTTTGGTTTTTGACTGTACGAAACAGAGCTTTTTCTCTGCCCAGTTGAAGTCGTCAAAGCAGAGATTTTTGATGTCTGCACAACGTAAGCCCAGGCGGCAGGCAATCAGGATGATGGCATAATCACGTTTGCCCTTTGGGCTGCCACGGTCAATGGCACCAATCAGCTGTTTCAGTTCCTCATGTGTCCATACAGAAGGGATCGCGGTCTGTTCACGTGCTTTTACCATCGGCATTTTTGACGCTAAGTCAGCAGATACCGTGCCTTCCTGATAGAGGCATCTGAAAAAAGCGCGAAGAGAGCAGATATTCTGCTCAACAGTTTTGTAGGTAAAACCAGCCAGAGTACGGATGTAGGCATTGATGATAGCAACCGTGACCTGGCTGAAATCCCTCATTCCCTGTGCTGAGAGGTAATCCATAAAGTATGCTGACTGCTTCACATAATGGTCAGTAGTGATATTGGAGTATGCTTTTTTATTGCAGTATTTCTGAAATTTATCACTTACTTCGGTGAAGAACGGCTCTGTCAGTATCTGCCGGTGCTTTAAATACCTCCGAAGGATGGCGTGATGCAGCTGGAAATCTCCAATCATACGGATGACACGAAGTTCCTGTGTCTGAAGCTGTGGAAGTGTTTTTGCAAAGTCATCCTGGGTAATACCAAAGAATTCATGAACGAAGTCAATGCCAAGCTGTTCAGTGTAGTAGTATTCATTCCGGTCTTGGGCATACGCCATCAGTTGATTCCAGCGTCTGCGGTAAAAGGTCATGCTGCCTTCTGTATATCCAAGGCGTAGAAGCTCTTGCTCCAGATCAGACAGTAAGTCGGGTAAAAACTTTTTCTCCATAATGAGTACCTCCGTTTTGATATTTTGAGATAATGCTTCTCAATAAATACCTTCGGAGACTATGCAAAGTAAAGTGAGAAAGAATGGCTTAGAATAAGGGAATATGGCACTTGCTTCGCATAGTTACTTTCTTTGCATAAGGCGGGTTATGCAAAGCTTAGCATAATCCGCCCTGTCCACTACCCACTTTGGACTCCTCATACTGAAAATCCTTCATGAATCCTGCCTTCAGCATTCTTCTAACCAGCCTAATGATGTTAGGGTCTTTGATTCTTGATTCTACGATCTTAACTATCCATTCATGGTCTAAATGGTCAAAGAACCCTTTAATATCTGCATCAAGGATATATAGTTCGTGTAACACATCTCAATCATCACATTTAATTTCTTAATTGCCATGTGACATCCACGTTTTGGGCGAAAACCCATCATTTCATCGTAGAAGTGAGGTTCGAAAACAGCCTCGAATACTCTTTTCAACGCCTCCTGCACTAACTTATCCCTGTAGCAGTAGATACTGAGTGGTCTCGTCTTGCCGTTGTCCTTTGGTATTTCCACCCGCCTTGCAGGCTGTGGCTTATAGGATTTCCGTCTCAGACTTTCCACAAGTTTATCCAGGTTTTCTTCAAGATTCGCTCCGTACATCTCCTTTGTAACTCCGTCGATGCCGACAGCTTTCTTTCCATCCATGTCCGTATGGCACTGCCTAAGCAGTTCCTTGTCTATCAGATGTCCTATAGACGTGAACACCATATCCGGATTTTCTCTTGATAACTGTAATATTCTCTCCAATTTCGTTTCCATCAGTTTCCTACCTCAGTGTGTAGCTAATGTTTCCTCTTTGATATGAACTTGTATGGCAAGGTTGCGAGGAACAACCTACGCTTTTCCTGAAATATTAACATTTATTAATGAGTTCTTTTTTGCCACAGATACCCTTGCAATTCCCTTCCGCCCGATTTCATTCCCCTGCTCTATAAATATTTCCGCTTGATTAGAAGCCTCAATATAGGATATATAATAAGCACCCATTACCCCTGAAGCAGTACCTGTAAACGGGTCCCTGAGTCGCAAGAGGTTTCCCGCCTTCAGGCGCATCATGACAGCCACCGACTAAAGACGGAAAACAACAGCGGCTCGTTCATTACTTTTTTACACTCTAATAATTAACATATTGTAAAGCTAAATCGCTGCAGTAACTCGATTTTTGGCTTTCAGTAATCGAATCGTTATTTGTACTTTTAAAACAACTTCTGGATCATCGACATCAATATTGTAACTCGTTTTAATTTGATTTATTCGATAAATAAGGGTGCTGCGATTGATTCCTAAAGAAATGGCACTTGCTTTTTGATTGTTTAAATTATTGATATAGTTGATTAGTGTATTAAAAAGAATATCATTCCCATTCATAAGCTTGACAACAGGATCATATAGGAAACCGTCAAAATTGGAAAAGGCGTCTTGTAACGTCAAGAAAAAATCATCAAGGATAACGTCACTGTATAGACTCAACCCAAAACCTACATTGTTTGAATTCAGTTTTATCGCTTTAATAGACTCAAGATATGCTTTTCTAAAATCATAAACCTCG
>JAATEU010000019.1 GCA_015655565.1 Clostridiales bacterium | reverse complement strand
CCCAAAGTTTAGCCCTGCATTCCACATTCATAAAAGTGCTCCTTTTGCTTTATGTGTTTATTGATCTTCTTTTTCTGCTGTATTTCCGATGTTCTGCACTTCTTCTATTTGCACCTCTTTCTCTGTGGCAACAGGCTTATTAACATCATTTGTTACTTTTATGATAATTTTTGCGGCAATTTTTCCAATGGCATAAAATATAATAAGTACAATAAGTAATCGTTTCAGGCTATCTAAAAATTCTATATTATTTACAATATTAAAAATACTGGTTATTGCTCCTGCTATTAACATTATTGCAGGAGCAATGTATCTTTCCCGCATATCATCACCCTCTTCTTTGAATGGCATCCAATGAAAACAAGTTTACATGATCTTTAAAGGTCTTCCGACTGATTTTATATACAGTTCACCTGTCTCCGGATAAAATTCCAACGTCCTGCCATAATTTAAACCGGTATCTTCAGCAACAATATGTATACCCAATGACTGCAGCTTTAATTTACTTGCTTCCGTATTCCGTTCACCTATGCGAAGCATATCATTATCCGAAGTAAAAGCGAACATTTGAGCACCGCCGGCAATCTTGGCAATCAGACGGCTCCTGTTCGCACCAATTGCAGCTAATCTTAAAATCAGTGCATCGATTCCCGTATCAGCAAATTTAGCTGCATTTTCGCTATTTTTAATCTTAGTACTATCGGGCAACATAACATGAACCATTCCTGCAGTTTTACTGAAAGAATCATACAGGACAATTCCCACACAGGAACCAAGTCCTAATGTTGTAAGTACATTGGGTGCAGTACAAACCTTTAAATCTGCCATTCCGATTTTTATCATTTCGCCCATGACCCCACCTATAATCCTAAAGATGTCAGTATGACATCATATGATTCAAGCGTGGGAATTAAAATAAAATAACCATTTACATCAGAATCGTCCTTACTGAATTGAGTTTCAATGATTAGAGCTTTGTCACCGACTTTTCCAAATTCAATAGCAGGAACACTTAAAATAGCACCAGCCATATCAATAGACAGATAAGGAACACTGGCATTAATTCTTATATTAATCAATGTTGACAGGGAAGACAAATATGCCCCTGCAATAATATTTCCAATTTCCTTTAATGCTGAAAATTCCATTTCGGTAAAGGCTTCATCATCCTGAGCTTTCCCCATCAAAAGATTCACTAAATGGTAAGCGGACTTTTGTTCCAGCATAAACATCATCATTCCGTTAATTTCCCCTTCCAGGGTAATTAATATGCCGACTACAAGATTCTCCGCTCCGCCTACCATATCAGGAAGGTCTTTAAATTCCAATAAAGCAACCTTGGGAACACACATGTCCACCTTGCCATTAATCATTGTAGATAAGGCAGTCGTAGCATTACCTGCACCAATGTTTCCAATCTCCGTTAATACATCATACTGCATACTATCTATTTGATCCAAGTTTATATTTGACAACGACAACACTCCTTAAACGGTTTCTATGATTACACCGGCGATATTAAGCAGGGAAATTAATCCGCCTTTATGCTTGCCAATACCGCTTAAATAACCATATTTATCTTCCACCGCACTATTCGCAACTTTCTCAATCATTGTATCGTCTAAAGTGATCACTTCCTTAACCTCATCCACAATAATTCCTACCGCAGATTGAGATTCTAATTTGATAATAATAATTCTTGTGGCATTGGTTATAACGTCATCGTCCAAACCAAATTTCAGGCGCATGCTCATAACCGGTATTATTTCACCACGAAGATTGATTACACCCTTAAAATAAGGCTGGGCCTTTGGCACTCTTGTAATTCTTTGCATTCTTACTATGTTATCCACATACATAATATCAATACCATACTGCTCGTTACCCGTTTTTACTACTATACACTGTTTTGTATCAATTAAATTTGCCTCCATCGTTTCACCCCCTAAACTAAAGTATTTACATCAAGAATCAGGGCAACTTCACCATCACCAAGAATAGTTGCGCCACCGATAATTTTATTATTATTAATGTATTTGCCAATGGACTTAATAACAATTTCCTGTTGTCCGATTAAATTATCAACTATAATTCCGGCCTGCCTGTCACCCTTGGAAACAATAACTACAGTCAGGTTTTCCTGTTGTTTTTCCGTTTCCGGAACTTCTAATATCTTATCTAAACGCACAAGCGGAATGACAGTTCCTCTAAGGTTAATGACTTCTTTGGACTGAACATATTTAATCTCAGAATTCATAACATCTTCAATTGTCTGAATGCTTCCTAACGGGATTGCATATTTCTCCGATCCAAGTTCCACCATAAGGGCCTGCATGATTGCAAGGGTTAACGGCAGACGGATAATAAAGTTACTGCCTTCGCCTAATCTGGTTCTTGCTTCAATGTCACCGCCAAGTGCTTCTATCTTCGTTTTTACAACATCAAGCCCGACTCCCCGTCCGGATACATCCGAAATCATTTCAGCTGTAGAAAAGCTCGGTTCAAATAGTAAATCAATTATGTCCTTGTCCGTCATTGCTTCAGCCTGTTCTGCCGTCATGGCGCCTTTTTCAACTGCCTTTTTCTTAACCTTTTCTACATTGACACCTGCACCGTCATCCCTTACTTCAATTACAACATTATTCCCATCCTGATAAGCATCTAAGAAAATAGAACCTACCGGCGGTTTACCGGCTGCAAGACGTTCTTCATTACTTTCCAGTCCATGATCTGCCGCGTTACGCAGTAAATGCATCAAAGGATCCCCAATTTCATCAATAACCGTCCGGTCAAGTTCCGTTTCTTCCCCTGTCATATATAGCTCCATTTTCTTATTCAGTTTTTTAGATAAGTCGCGGATCATTCTTGGGAAACGGTTTACAACACTTTCAATCGGAACCATCCTGACTTTCATAACGGATTCATGGAGGTTTGTAGTAACACGTTCCAGATATTCTATCTGATCATTAAACCCGGTTCCACTTTTCGAATTCTTCTCATTGGCACTGATAGAAACAAGACCATTCTTGGCAATGATTAACTCACTGACTAAGTTCATTAAAACATCCAGTTTTTCTATATCAACACGGACAGAACGATTTACAATCGGTTTTGCTGTCTGTTTTGCTGCCGCCGAACCGGCACCGGCTTTCCCTGAAGATATGGATAAGTTACCTGCTTTATCCTGATATCCTTCGGAAACAGCATAGGCTTCTTCCGCTGTATCAATTACCTCATTCTTATCTACATCGATTTTCTCAATTATTACATCTTTCACTTCGGAAACATTCATGATTTTACTTTTTATATTATCCTCACTGACTTTGGTTAAGATAACTACACTAAAATCAAGATCAAATTTCTCATCCTCAATATCCTGTACTTCCGGCTGTGACTTTATAACATCACCTAAACCTTCCAATGCTTTAAATACTAAAAAAGCTCTTGCCGCTTTCAAAATACAATATTCCTGAATATATACCGTTATTACAAAGGCATCAATTCCCATGTCATCCGCCTTTATAATTGCTTTCTTTTCATAATCAGCAATTATCATTTTATTGCATTTCGAGTCTGAGCTTTGAGAAACTGCTTCTGCTGTTACGGAAGCTGCGGTAATCGCTTCTTCCGGTTTATCTTCTTTTATTTCTTTCGGAGCTTCTTTTCCTAAACCAATGTTTAATATATTATTTAATTGATCTATGATATCCTCATAATCTTCTGTTCCTTCATCAGCACTTTCCTGAATATTGCCCAAATACGCTTCCAAAGCATCCAGCCCTTTAAACAGAACATCCACCAGGTCCGCAGTAACACTCATTTTACCATTTCTGATTTCTGAGAATACATTCTCCATATCATGAGTTAACCGCTGCATCCTTTTATAACCCATGGTACCTGCCATGCCCTTTAAGGAATGAGCGGCCCTGAAAATCTCATTGATTGTTTCAGAATTTTCGGGTTCTGTTTCTAATACTAACAATTGTTGATTCAGGCTTTGTAAATGTTCCTTTGTTTCATCGATAAAAATCTCCAGATATTGACTAACGTCCATCTTAACGTACCCCCAAGTTCTTCATAATAGCATCGGCTATCCGGTTTAGCGGAACTATTTCATCAACCAGACCTGCTTCAGCAACCACCTTTGGCATACCGTAAACCGTACTGGTAGCTTCATCCTGTGCTATTACATAAATATTTTTTTTCATTTTTAATTGTTTAATTCCATTTGTTCCATCGCCACCCATACCAGTAAGGACAACACAGGTAATATCCGTAAAGTCACACTGCAGGAAAGACTCAAACATGATATCAGCACTGGGCTTTAAACCATTTCTCGCCGGTTCCACTGTTACCGATAACTGCTGCGTACCATCCTCTGATTGAATTAACCGCATCTGACTGCCGCCTTTCGCTATATAAGCAATTCCATTTTTTAATGTTTCCCCATTCTCAGCCTCTTTTACCCGAACCCTGCTTATTTCATTTAAACGATTGGCAAGGGATGCGGTAAATCCTTCCGGCATATGCTGAACAATTAATACACTGCAACCCAGATTCTCAATTAAAACCGGTATGACCTGCTGAAGCGCCTTCGGTCCTCCTGTTGAACAGGCTATTGCTACTAATCGCTTTGGGTCCGCCCTGTTAAAAGACCTGTCTTCCTTTATCAGGCGGTTATAGGGCTGTTTCTTAGATTCAATAGGATTCATCTTTTTCATGACGGGTTGTTCCAGTACTAAATCCTTAGCAGATACCTGATATAATTTAGTTGCTCCAACCAGGCAGTTAATAATTTTATTTTTAAAATTATCGCTTTTTACATCAAAAAAGCTGTCCGGTTTCGTAACAAAATCAAAAGCCCCTAATTCTAAGGCACGGATTGTTTCCTTCGCACCTTCTTTCGCCAGTGTACTGACTATAATTACCGTAGCTTTCATTTTTTGCTGTTCCAATTGTTCCAGTAATTCCAGTCCACTCATTTTAGGCATATTGATGTCTAAAATAATAGCATCATATTCTTCTTTATCCTGAACCAATAAATTAAAAGCTTCTAAACCATCGGCTACTACTTTTGAAATATGAAATCTTGAATCTAAATTTATTATATCAGAGAGCACTCTCCTCATGAGTGCAGAGTCATCAACAATTAAAATTTTTTTCTGCATATTTACACCCATTGCATACCGCAGTCCTGTCTGCGGTACTGCCACAAATAAAAATGGTTGAAAGAATCGTAATGTGGCATCCTTTCAATATTTATAGTCTCTTCCAACCTTTGCCTCTATTATACCATTATACCATATTATCATATTATCCCTTTTCTTTATTTCTTTGCCGACGTTCCTCTTAAAAAATAAATTTCAT
>JAATEU010000525.1 GCA_015655565.1 Clostridiales bacterium | reverse complement strand
CAATGGTATTTTTATGCGGTCTCATTAACATTGTCATCACGGTTACAAAGATCCGTAAATTAATTATTAAAGCGATCCCTGCCAGCATACAAAACGCCATTGGCGGCGGTATCGGTATTTTTATTGCTTATATTGGTATTAAAAATGCCGGACTTCTAAAATTTACCGCAGATCCGGGTACGTATGTTTCTTTAGACAGCGGAACTGTAGTTGCAAACAGCGGTATCGTACCGGCACTTATTGAATTTAATACTCCGGGAGTCATTTTAGCATTAATAGGTATTCTGATTATGTTTGTACTTTTGATTTTAAAGGTCAGGGGCGCAATATTAATCGGAATCGTAGCAACTACTATAGTCGGAATTCCTTTGGGAGTAGTTGATTTATCGGCCCTTAGTGCGACCGCGGGCTTAGGGGATTCCTTTGGCCGGCTTGGAGAAACCTTCGGAGCCGCTCTTGGCAGGGAAGGAATCGGAGCTTTATTTAACGATACTTCCAGGATTCCCCTTGTTTTAATGACGATTTTTGCTTTCAGTTTATCTGATACCTTTGATACCCTTGGTACCTTTATCGGAACCGGTAAGAGAACCGGCATTTTTGATGCGGCTGATGAAAAAGCACTTCAGGAGGGGTCAGGCTTTAAATCAAAGATGGACAGGGCTTTATTTGCAGACTCCGTTGCAACTTCCATCGGCGCTATCTTTGGTACCTCCAATACAACAACCTATGTTGAAAGTGCAGCAGGTATTGGTGCGGGCGGACGGACCGGTTTAACCTCGGTTGTGACAGCCTTATTATTTGTAGCCAGCATGTTCCTGGCGCCTTTTGTCGGCATTGTTCCGACCCAGGCTACGGCACCGGCTTTAATTGCGGTTGGTATTATGATGCTTGCTTCCTTTAAGGAAATTAACTGGTCTGATTTAGATGAAGCAATTCCGGCATTTTTTGCGGCAATCTTCATGGCTCTCTGCTACAGTATCTCTTACGGTATTGCCGCCGGATTTATCTTTTATTGTATTGTTAAAATATGTAAAGGCAAGGCAAAGGAAGTTCATCCGATTCTTTGGGTTTCGGCTGTCCTTTTTATACTGAACTTTATAATTTTAGCAAAAATTTAACCTGTCAGGGAAGTCCCCCGCCTTTTAGGCGGGGTTTTTGACTTAATAAACGTTGACCGGAATATGGATTAATGAAAATACGCTTTATCAATAAGAAAGGATTTGACCTTCCAGAAACAAGTTATAATACGAAAAGTTTAAGACTGATTTAATTTATTATTAATTGGATGCTTCCGGTTTTTCCCCTATGGAAAGCATTAAGTTTAATACGATGCCTGAAACCGCTGCGGAAGCGATTGCCGGGAATTCAATGCCGAACATGGGAATCATACCGCCTTCAAATCCAAAACTGCCGCCTAAACCAATAATTAAGATGATTGCGATTACAGCTAAGTTTTTAGACTTAAACATATCTACTTTTCTGTCCATCATAATGGTAATGCCCTGGGCGGCAATAATACCGAATAAATAGATGGATAAACCGCCGATTACGGCTGTTGGAATGGAATATACCATATTAATTAAAGGAGTAAAACAGGAAATAATCATGGTAATAATGGAAGCCGCAACCAGTACGGGAACGGAGAATATTTTTGACAATGCCATGGCACTGATGTTTTCGCCGTAATTGGTTCCGGCCGGACCGCCGATAAAGCCGGATACGATATCACCGATTCCGTCACCGATTAAGTTAAGTCCAAGCTTGCCTTCAATATCATACCTTTTAGAGCCTTTTTTCTTAGCCAGATTATTAACATAGATATCCAGCTGATAAATATGTGCGGTGGATTCCGGTATGGTTGCAATTGCGATTGGCATAATAGCTGCAATTGCTGCCCAGGAAGGTTTTGGCAAGGTAAATATGGGTAAATTCAGAATTCCTTCTGAAGTAATGGTGTTAAAATTGATAAAAGGAATTCCTGTTGCCAGACCAATAATAGCGGCTGCCATATATCCCGTAAAAAGGCCAAAAAGAATAGGCAGCTGACTCAGCTTACCTTTTAAGTATACGGAATATAAAATTGTCGATACCATGGTAATAAGGGCGATAACCCAGGCCATATTGCCTGCAAGGCCGGCCTGGCCGGGCGAAACGGCCGGATAGGATGCAGCATTGGTCATAGCATTGGAAGCAAGGGATAAACCAATAATAATGGCGATGCTGCCGGTAACGGTTGGGGGAAGGATTTTTTCAATGGTTGCCTTACCGCTTTTTTTGAAAAGGAAGCCGGCAAGGATGGAAACAAAACCGGACATTACACTACCAACATGTGCAACGACGATTTTTACATCCAGAATGTAATT
>JAATEU010000495.1 GCA_015655565.1 Clostridiales bacterium | reverse complement strand
GAGGCTTTATGAATTCCGGCTTCCACAACAAGCTTATAAACGTCTGCTATTTCTTCCGTAGACAAGGAAATTTTTGAAGTATCTGAAATAGACGGAGCCAATGCCTTTCAAAGGGCAATTTATATCGTGCTTCCTTTGATTAAGAATACTTTACTTGTTTGTGTAACACTTTGTGTTGCAGGCAACATGAAAGCTTTCGACCATATTTATGTTATGACCGCAGGTGGCCCGGGCAATTCTTCCATGGTTATGGCCCTCTATGGATACAAAATATCTTTTGCCCAGCAAAATATGGGATATGGCAGTGCAATATCGATTGGCATCTTTTTAGCAAGCTTAGCGGTAATCGGCGGAACCCAGTTATTAGTAAAAGCATTATCAAAGGATAAGGGGGATAATTAATAATGGCCGGCAAGAAAAGAAATTCATCAGGCAGGGATACGGAATCCGTAATAAAAAGAAATATATTGTCCATATTTATGAATTCAGTATTAATTATATTTTCCTTTTCCTGTATTTTTCCTTTGGTTTGGATGCTCTACTCTTCCTTAAAGGAAAAAAGGGTTTTTAATGCGGATATTATGGGATTGCCAAAGAATCCAAGTTTTAGGAACTATATCAATATTCTTTCAAATAAAGATTACCACATATTTGAATCTGTTATTAACAGTTTAAGAACTACATTGATTTCGGTATTTTTAATTGTTCTCTTTGGTTTTATTATCGGATATATCCTGGCTAGAATTAAATTCCCGGGAAACCGTTTGTTGTATATGGTGTTTTTAATGGGTATGCTGATTCCTATCCATTCCTTATTGGTACCAATTTATGTAGTATTTACCCGTTCCGGATTAAGCAATCAGTGGTTTACCTTAATTTTGCCTTATATGGCTTTTGGTTTTCCCATTGCAATATTCTTAGTTGAAGGCTATGTAAAGGGAATTCCGTTAGCATTGGAAGAAGCGGCGGCAATTGATGGCAGCAGTTTCAGCAGAACCCTGTTTTTAATCATTTTACCAATGTGTAAGCCAATTCTGACAACCGTCGCAATAATCCAGACATTTGCATGCTGGAATGAATTTTCTTTTGCACTGGTGCTTATTAAGGATCCAAGGCTTCAGACAGTACCGCTGGCCGTAACACAATTTACGGGTCAATTCAGCTCGGATTATACAAAGATTATGGCAGCGATGCTTATAACAATGGCACCAATTGTAGTTTTTTATTTTATTTTCAGTAAACAAATTATTCAAGGTATGGTTGCCGGAGCTGTTAAAGGTTAAGTGCGCCCGTAAACTGATTACCGCTGGATGGCAGTAGATTTATAAAAAAAGTTTGGTTATTTTCTAATTTTGTTTTATACTATATATATTAAGAACACTTGGCAGGGTGTTCTGAAAGGAGATGTTCTTATGCCGGAAGCAATGCGCAAAAAGATTGATTACACAGTAGTATGCGTCAATGAATTTGCGAAGAAAAAAGCACTCCATCCTAAAATTGCTTTTCTCTATCTGTATCAGCACAAAGGGATTGCTTTCTTAGATGAAAATTATGAAATTGAACATACGCTGTCCTTAGATGATACCATAGAGGATTTGGAACTGATTTGTAAGAATAACGGAGGGGATTTGAATTGAGATTATTTCACGGTTCTAATACAGAAATCAGGACCATTGATTTCTCAAAATGCAAACCATATAAAGACTTTGGACAAGGTTTTTACCTGACGGCCCTAAAAGACCAGGCAGATAAAATGGCAAAGCGTGTTACCCGTATTTACGGAGGTTTTCCCTGCATTACCGAGTTTGAATTTGATGAATCCGTCTGGAAAGACGCCGCTCTCTCCTGCCGCTTATTTACAGCACCTAACATAGAATGGGCAATGTTTGTCATTCACAATCGGAGTCGCAGCTACACGGACTTAGCAAATACGGAATGTAATCTTGATTGCAAATATGACCTTGTAGCCGGACCGGTGGTCAATGATGATTTAGCCTTGCTTTTCCGCCAGTTTGAAGGCGGCTTGATTGATGCGGATGCCCTGATTCATGAAATGAAGTATAAAAAACTGACAAACCAGTATTCATTTCACTTTGAAAAGGCCGTTCGATATTTACAAAAGGCAGGTGTTCAATATGAATAAACGGCAACAGTTGATGGAATATATTACACAGGATATTATTTCCTTTATTGTGGAAGATACCCATGTGCCGATGGAAGAAGCCATGCATCAGTTTTACACATCCCGGACATGTGACAAGCTGTTGAATGAAGACACCGGTCTTTATTTGAAAAGTTCCGCTTTTGTCTATGACATTTTAAAAGCAGAACAGAAACGGGGAAAATTATTACAGACAGAATATTAGATAATAACTATGAATTAAGGGAAGGTGTTCAGCAATGAGTGCCTTTTTCTTTACGTTAGACGGATTACAAAGTATAAATTCATTCAGTAGAGTAAATTAAGCTATTTGTGGGCAGCTTCATTTTTTTGTTTTAGTGAGAGGTGCTTTTTGAATGCTACATAAAAAATTATAAACCAATTAAAACCCCTTGACAAAACTGGGGTTAAAGGATAAACTGTTTGGGATAAATCATACAAATTCGATATGAATTATACAGATGAAAGGAAATGAATGCATTATGCCGATACAAGTGAAAAAAAATTTGCGATCCATACATACGCCATACGAGAAAAAGAGGTTTGAGCCAATAGGAAAAGACGTAATCAGAATGGATAGAAATGAAAGTCTGTTTGGGCAGTCTGCAAAAGTAACAGAGGCTATTAAAACAGAATTTGCAAACCTGGCAAGTTATCCGGAAAATTCGGCAGCAGTATTGAGAGCCAGTATCGGGAATAAAGTAAAAGCGGATGCGGATCAAATTATTATCGGTAACGGTTCTTATGAGCTTTTATCCTTGATAGCTACCGTATATTTGGAAGATGGAGAAGAATGTATTGTGCCGGTTCCTTCCTTTATCTGGTATGAAAAATTCACATTGGAAGGTAATGGAAAAGTAGTTCCGGTTCCTCTGAAAGATTTTAAGACAGATTTAGAGGGAATGCTTAAAAGTATAACGGAAAAGACAAAAATAATATGGATAGTAAATCCTAACAATCCAACAGGAACCGTTCTTACGATAGAAGAGTTAAATGCTTTTTTGAAGAAAGTTCCGAAGGGAGTACTGGTAGTAATAGATGAAGCTTATGTAGAATTTTCAACCAGATATGATTTAGACGATTCCGTTGAATTGGTTAATTATTATGAAAATGTAATTATATT
>JAATEU010000564.1 GCA_015655565.1 Clostridiales bacterium | reverse complement strand
CTGAAATTTTACTTCAATAAAGGGTGAAAATATATTCTGCTTAATGCTATTTTGCTGAAATCCATGTTTAATACAATTTTCTATTAATGGTTGTATGATTAATTTTAAAATGCTGTATTCTTTTAATTCCGGATCAACAAAGGAACGGAAATCTATTTTCCGGTTTGACATATGGTTCATTAGATTTATATATTGTTCGGCATGGGTTATTTCTAAATAAACAGGAATTAAATTATTGCCGTAATTCAGTCCGATTCTTAAAAACTTTCCAAGGCTTTCAATCATAGAAGCAGCCTCTGCAGTATGGCTGCGCAGTATCTCAAAATGTATGCTTTCCAGAGTATTATAAAGAAAGTGAGGGTTTATCTGGTTGGATAAAAGACTTATTTCAGCGGCGGCTTTGGACTGAATATCTTCTTTGATAATTAGTATCTGCTGTTGAATCGTATCATACATATCATTTATGGAATTATTTAAAATACCTACTTCATCATTATATTCAGGCAATACTTTTGCGGTGTATTTTCCGTCCTGTATACTTTCTACTACGTTAACCAGAGCGTTAATCGGATGTGAAATGATTTTTGATAAAAAGATGGAAAGAAAAACGGAGACCAGCGAACAGGTGAGCCAGGATATCAAAATAAAAATCCGGATGGAAGTAAGGTCTGATAATAAATCTTTCTTTAAAGCAATGCTGACAAATTTCAAATTATTAAAATCAATACTTTTACTGGAGATCATATAAGTATCATAGTCAAGTTTTTCATCAAAGGTCATGGTGTCCGGAATATTTTTTAATTTTTTTAAAAGGGCTTTTCTATTCGCAAGCTCATAGGAAAGGGAAGAAGGGGATATACTAAGAGGAACTCCTTTCCTGTCTGCAATGTATAATAAAGATCCTTTGTTATTATTGATATGATTAAAATACTGGTTGATTTTATCGGTATCCAGTAAAATCATGATAACAGCCGTGGAATTTTCCACAGAGTCGGAAACAAAGCATATATTCATTCTGGCTTCGTAGGATATTGGTATGACAATAGGAAGTACATAAACATCATGAGCAACAGCAACCGGGTTTTTTTTTGCGGAAAGCAGGGTAATACCGTTTACCTCGGATAAATCCCAATTAAAATAATTTGCCGTGTCATAGTTAAGCCCCATTTCAGCAGAACTGTAAAACTTTCCGTTTTTATCGATTATAAATGCACTGCTTATAAAATCATTGCTTTGCATTAAGTATACAAAATCATTATCCAAAGAAATGTAATTGTAAATATATTCATCCTGATTTGATTCATCAATATCCCGTAATGTTTTAACCGTTTTATTATTAGCCAGAAAACGGGAGGTGGACGATAATATTAAATTAAATTCAGAACTGAGGGATTTGGAGGCTATAGTTAAAGTATATCCGGCATTGCTTTTTGACTGGCTTTCCAGGCGGTTTGAAAAATAATTATAAGAAAGAAAACTGACCAGCAATAAAGCAATAGCAGTAATGGACAGCATACACATTAAAATTTTATATTTGATTTTTAGGTTATTTATAAAATTGGTTAATTTTTTCATCCGCCCTCCAAAAACTATATTCCCGGCTGATATTTTTGCTGATATTCGGATGGAGTAATGCCGGTTTCTTTTTTAAAAGCCCTGTTAAACGATCTGTAATCATCATAGCCCAACATGGAAGACAGTTCACAGATTAAAATGTTTGACGTTTTTAAATGTTCTTTTGCTTTTTCAATTTTTAATGTCTGTATATAACTTTTAAAGTTATCATTTGTTTTTTTCTTAAAATAGAAAGTAAAATAGTTTTCGCTTAAGCCCACATGTGCCGCGACCTTCTCAGCTTTGATTTTATTATACAGATTATCTTTTATGTAAGCTTTTGCTTTTTGTATAATGGGATCTTTCTTATCCTGGCAGTTTTGTTTTATATATTCGGAATAAGTATAAAATTTATTGGTAATCCATTCCCGTATTTTCCTGAAAGAGGTCAGTTTATTTATCTCTACATAAGGCACATCTATGTAAAGCCGGTTGATTTCATCAAAATAACTCAAAAGCATATTTTGAACATCTATCGTTAAAAAAATACACATACCCCTGATATAATTTGGAGATGGTATTTCCACGTAAAACAAGGAATGAAAAAAGTGATACAGTAAGCGGTCTATTTCCGGCAAATCAGAACGGTAAATAGCGTCGGCCAATTCCTGGTTTATTTTAGTATCCGGTGACAGGTTAGGAGCAGGCACACGGGAAATAATGGAACTATCAAAAATTTTTTGCTGTGTCTGATAGAGCTGATAGGATAACGATTCCAGTGCACAAAGGAAAGAAGCCTGTGCATGGAGCAGGTTGTCAGCCACATCGCCGATACCGATATTCATGCCCATGAGTTTTTTTGCCTTTAGCTGTGCGATGATTTTACCGCATAGCATATGAAGCGTATCAATACCGGGCTCCAGACTGGGCGTGATATTTAATATCATAGCTATCATAGCCGAATCTTTGGCGAATACGGCACAAGGATATTCCCTGAAAGCGGTTTCTATGAGTTTAATGGCATACTTCTGAAACAGCAGGCTGCCGTTTAAATTGCCGCTGTTAGATACTAAAACCCGGATTAAACTATTGTTCAGGGAAAGCTTAACAGAATGGAGTTGTTTTTCTATTTCTGTTTCATTTTTAAATTCATTTTCCAAAAGCTTTATACAAAAATTGTCTCTTAAAGCAGTATTCTGCAGCAGCAGCTGTTTTTCGGCATTGATTAGGTTCTGGTTTTTTTGTATTTCCTTCAAGGTCAAATCTCTTAAATTTGTTGCTTATTTTATCAGTTCATTAATTTGTATAGGTTTTAATAAGTAGGAAAACACCTGGTATTTAATTGCTGTCTGGGCATATTTAAAATCATCATATCCGCTTAAAATAATAAATTTACAAGGAATGTTTTCCTCCCTGACAATGCGGATTAATTCCAGACCGTCACAATTCGGCATCCGGATATCCGTTATGACTATGTGGGGTTTTAGAGTATGAATCATATTAACAGCCTCAAAACCGTCAGAGGCAACACCAATTACATTAATTCTGATATTTTCCCAATGGATGGCATTAGCAAGACCGTTTCGTATTGACGGTTCATCATCTACAATCAATAGAGATAAATTATAATCCATGAGAGTCACCTGTTTCTGAAAGCTATATTGAATAATAAAAAAACATGTAATTTTCAGCCGTTGCGACGGAATAGTTACAAAAATATTACACAAAATGCCATTATATCTAAGATATAAGTATAACAAATTATCTGACACTGTCAATAGTATCCGAATTTTAATCTGCCAACATAAAAGAAAACATCACATTTATCATAGAAAATGGTATATTTAATTTTTTTTTTTGTTGATATAATAAAAACGGGCGGAATGAGGAATTGCAAGCCTGCCATTTCGATTGGAGCAACAAGATCATGAACACCTGTGTTCATGAAATAAAAAAATTGTAATCAAAACAAGATCATGAACACAGGTGTTCATGAAATAAAGGAGGATATTTATGAAAAAGAATAAAAAGATCATTGCTTTATTATTATCATTAACTTTATTATTAACCCTTGTGGGCTGCAGTTCCCAGGGCAGCGGCGGAAAGGCAGGTCAGACCGGCACGGAAACAGCAAATGACAGTAATACCGGATCTTTGGAAAAAACCGTTATTACTGTTTGGTCTAATAACCGCCACGATCAGAGCTATATGGAAACTATGATTGAGGAATTTAACAAAACCAATGATTTAGGCATTGAGATAGACTATGTAATTCAAACGGATAATTATATTAATATGCTCACGATTGCTTCTTCCTCAGGACAATCACCGGATTTATTTGCTATTTCAACATCGGATGAAATTGATTTGCAATCCTTTGTGGATTCGGGTATTATTTCACCAATTACCGGTTATCTTTCGGATACCTTTAAAACCGTTAATGAAGTGGACAGAGTGCAATATGAAGGACTTAATACAATTGGTGATGAGATTTACTGGGTGCCTACCGGCATGAGAAGCGGTGCAAGGCTGATTTACAATGTAGATTTGTTATCAAAAGCAGGGGCCGAAGTTCCAAAAACCTTGGATGAGCTGGTGACCGCAGCTGCAGATATTACGAAAGCAGGTGACGGAAAATCCTATGGGGTCATTTTCCCCGGACAAAGTTCCCCATTCGGCCGCTGGCTGGAAGGTGTTGCTCAAATGAGCGGAGTAACTGTCTATGATTATACAAAAGGAGAATATAATTTTGACGGCTATAAGCCATTAATTGAAGCAGTAAGAAAAATGTTCGATGACGGCAGTACTTTTCCGGGAACAGCAAGCATGAAAATTGATCCTATCAGGGCACAATTTGCCGAAGGAAATGTAGGCATTCATGGAAATGCATCCCAGGAAGCGGGAGTTTTAACGGAGCAATTCCCTATGGAGGATGAATGGGCAGTTGCCGATCTTCCGACCTATACAGGTGAAGTTAAGGGCGCATTGTCAATAACGCCGAATTTTGGCTGGGCATTGTCAAGCCAGTCAAAAAATACTGAAAAAGCTATAGATGTTCTTGAATATTTTGGAACGGAAGAATTCTTAAAGGGTTATTTGGAAGGCGGGTATACCTTACCGATTTCTACTTATATGGAAAGTAAAATAGATGCTTCAAAAGTCGGAAGGTTAGCAGACTTTTCTTTAAAAGATTACGAAGATGTTTACCCGATTGTTCCGTCTGTAACACCGGAAGGACCAAGTTATAAGGATGCATTATGGAGTGCCTGCCTGTCAGACGGACCTGACATTGATGAAACCATAGCAACTTTAAATGATATTTATAATGAAGCCTTAGACAAAGCGATATCCATGGGCAAAGTAAAACGTCTGGTGATTGAAGACTTTGATCCCCTTCATCCAAGCCAGGGAACCTGTACTTATTTAACAGAATAAAACATTAATTTAACCTATCAGGGAAGTCCCCCGCCTTTTAGGCGGGGTTTGACTTACTTGTTTCAGTGCCATGCCGGCAGCGGATCCGGAATATCCGTTTTGACCGTTTAGGAAAGTTGTTTACTTACAATCAGGTCATTGTAAAGTATTATGTCGCAACGACCAAGGGTCAGCGCAGAATTTGCTCTGCAAACTCTTTTTTTAATAAATATAACGAGGTGCTTAGATGAATGAAACAAAAAAGGAAGGAACTGCATTACGGAAGAAAATGAATTATCGGGAAAAATTAATGAATGCTAAAAATAACGGCTCTTTCAGCGTTTTTTTTATGATGATGCCCTCCGTATTTTTATTGTGTGTGGTTTCAATATATCCGTTTCTTTGGTTATTTAAATATGTATTTTATGATTATAACGGCTTTATAGCATATTTTACCGGATTCGATAATTTTAAAAGGGTATTAAATGATAGTATTTATTGGAATAGTGTTTTACATACATTTGAATATGCAGTTTTGAAATTGATTATTATACTTCCCCTGGCTTTAGTTGTGGCAGTTTTGCTTTCTCAGAAATTAAAGGGAAGTAATTTTTATAGAGGAGTTTATTTTTTGCCGACTGTTATCAGTGCTGCGGTTTACAGTTTGATTTTTTATTTTATTTTCGCATCTTATAATGGAGTTCTGAATGGGCTTTTAAGCACGCTGGGGATTATAGACCGGCCGGTTGACTGGCTTGGCAGTTCTAAAACAGCTATGAACTCTATCATCGTTGTTGCCGTGTGGGGTGGTTTTGGAAATTACATGATACTGTTCCTGTCCGGGTTAAGCAGCATACCGGAAGATGTTTACGAAAGTGCAAGAATTGATGGGGCTAACCGGTTAAGTATATTTTTTAAAATTACTTTACCGTTATTGGGACCTATGCTGAAAGTTATTTTAATGTTAGCAATTACAACGGCTTTAAAAGATTATGAATCAATTCTGGTGCTGACCGGAGGAGGGCCGAATAACAGAACCCAGGTTATGTTTTCCTATATTTATACTTTATGTTTTGGCAATGATTCAACGAACACCAGTATACAAATCGGTTATGGGGCTGTTCTAAGTATAATTTCAGCATTGATTATTGGTATTATAACTGTGATTTACTTGAGAATAAGTAAAAAATTAGATGATTTATATTAAGGTTAATATGGAGGAACAAAAATGGCTCAGGAAAAATCCAGCGCAGTAAAATCTGCGGCAACAAAACTGCAAAATATATTGATACAGATATTTCTTATATTTGTCATGCTGTTAACGCTGTATCCCATTTTATATGTTATTTTAGGTTCATTTAAAGAAAATCAGGAATTACTTCTGGGCGGCATCAGTTTAATACCTGAAAAATTTGTCCTCAGTAATTACATTGAAGCATGGACCATGGGAAAGTTCGGACTTTATACAATTAACAGTATTATTCTAAGGTTAAGTATTCTGTTTTTGACGCTAGTCATGACCAGTCTGGCAGGCTATTGACTTG
>JAATEU010000096.1 GCA_015655565.1 Clostridiales bacterium | reverse complement strand
GTTTGTTAAAAATGATTTTCTTAAATGGGTTGGCGGCTGGAAAGATACGGACAGCTGCAGGCATCTTGGCCAGACAGAAAAGATTAATATGCTTTTGTATGGAATAGAACTCAAAAAGGCAAATGTATTGCTATGCAAAAATCCGGAAGAAGTCGTTGATTATAATGGCTATCTGTTAATCGAAAATCAGTTAAAAAGACTTGCTCAAAATGGTATGTCAATCGGTATATTTGCTTCAAATATTAACAGAGTACAATCCATAGCAGACAGCTTTATTTTTATAGCAGACGGTAAGATAAAAGGTAAGTACAATATGAGTGAATTTAAGACATTTTTTTATGGCAATGACAAATAGTCATTGCCATCTGTAATTTTTGCACATATTCTGTAATCTGTTACGTTGTATAAAAAAAATTTCAAGGGTATTATTATCATACAAAATTAATTCTAGGAGGGATTTTATGAAAAGAAATATTTCAATTGTCATGGCTTTTGTGATGATCCTGACCATGTTGTCGGCGTGTACAAAGACGGATGACGTGGGCTCGACGGGAACGGTAACAAAAGAGGAGGACAACAAAAAAATGGCCGGGATTTGTATACCTCAAGGCAGCGAATTTTTCCTGTTAATTGGGGATCAGGTGCAGGCGGCCTTAGAAGCGGAAGGTTATTCCGTGCAGGTAACAAATGCCAATGATGATACGCAGACCATGGTTAAGCAGATTCAAAACTTTACAACTCAGGGGGTAGATATCTTATATGTATTCCCTGCAGGAGATGCCGCGGCTTTTCACGATGTAATGCAGCAGGCAACAGATACAGGCATTAAGACAGTTGTAAGTCATAATAATACAGGGGAAGGAACGGCTACTGCTTTTGTTCAGTGCGATGAATTTATCATGGGTATCATGATGGCGCCAATGGTAAGTGCCTGGGCTGATAAAACCTTTCCCGATGCCGGTATAGGTGAAATAAAGGTTACAGTTTTTGAACAAAGCCTTATTCCGGATATGGTAAAACGCTCCACAGGTATGAAAATCATTGCAGAAAAGTTCTTAAGAAAAGTAGATTTAACAACCGGAAAGTTTGCAAAGACGGAAGGTGATGCTGTAACATATATTGATACGGACGGACAGGAAAAAGCGGTTGATGAGCCTACAGGCGGATTGATTCTGGATGAAAATGGAAAGGCGCAATTAAATCCGTTTTATAATGAAAAAGTCAAATTGATAGAAATCAGTAATAGAACCATCGGTACGGAAATTGAAGCACAGGATGCACTTGACTTGCTGGTAACCGCAGATAACGGGTCGAATCAGGATGTGAAAGCGGTAATGTGCTATGCGGGGTCTGCAGCCGCAGGAGCAAGCGAAAAAATGTTAGGTCTTGTAAGCAGTGGTGTTATAAAGGAAGATTTATCTAAGCTGGCTGTGTTTGGAGCAGACTTGACTGATAGTAATATTGAGCGTATTAAGCAAAGTGCTGATAATACTTCTCTGGTACGCGGTGTTATGACAAACGGTAATATTGTGCAAACAATCATTGATACAGTTTCCGCAGTGGCAAAGGGTGAAGAAGTTCCGCCGCAGCAATGGGAAGATCTGGGATATTTAACGCTTAATAATGATGGAACGGATACTGTTCAAACATTATATAACAATGAATTGCCTGAAACTTCTGAATTTTTTGAGTAAATAGTTGCAGCTAAGAGGTTGTCGCCTGACAGCCTCTTAATATAAGATAAGAAAAGTCTGTGAAACGGACTTTTTTAATATGAAAGAGGGTGCCGTTTAATTGAAAAAGAAAGTATTAAGTTTAATTAATATATCTAAAACATATCCCGGAGTTTTGGCGCTTGATAATTTGTCGGTGGAATTTTATGCCGGAGAGGTTCATGCCCTGTTAGGGGAAAACGGTGCAGGCAAGTCAACATTGATTAAGACAATTGCAGGTGCGGTTATTCCTGATCCGGGTGCGAAAATCATTTTTGAGGACGGAAAAGTTTATTCTCAGTTAACACCCCAAATCGCAAAGGAGTATGGGGTTGAGGTTATTTATCAGGAGTTTAACCTGATAGGATGCTTAACGGTTGCAGAAAATATCTGTTTTGGTGAAAGGTATGGAGCTAAAGTAAATTATAAGCGTATGAGAGGAAAAGCGGCAGAAGCATTTAAATTATTTGACATTGACATTGATCCAAATGCGCCTGTATATACCCTGCCGTCTTCAAAACAGCAGATAGTTGAAATATCAAAGGCTATCTCAAGAAAGGTTAAGATTTTAATTATGGATGAGCCTTCTGCACCCCTATCTGTTTCAGAAGTTGGAAAGATGTTTAAAGTGATAGAAAATTTAAAACAGCAAGGTGTTGCGGTTATTTATATTAGTCACAGAATGGAAGAAATTTTTCAGATTTCCGATAAAGTTACAGTTATGAGAGACGGAAAATATATTACAACTCTGGAAACAGCCAGGACCAACAGGAAAGAACTGGTTAACTATATGGTTGGCCGTGAACTAAAAGAAAGCTTTCCGTTACGAAAAGAGCATCAGCAGGAAGTAATGTTAAAGGTGGAAGGAGTCTGTGGCAACGGTGACAATAATATTTCATTTGAAGTAAAACGAGGTGAAATTCTTGGTCTGGCGGGACTTGTGGGTGCAGGGAGAACAGAACTTATCAGACTGATTTATGGCGCGGATAAAATGGAATCCGGTAATATTTATATTTGCGGTAAAAAAGTAAAAATAAGTTCACCGGCAGCAGCCATCAAATGTGGTATTGGTTTGATCCCGGAAGACAGAAAGCAGCAGGGGTGTTTACTTGGCAGATCAGTCAAAACCAATATATCACTTTCCAGTTTAAAAAAAATATCTAAATTTGGATTTATTAATAGAAAAGAGGAAAGGCGTATTACGGATTACTATAT
>JAATEU010000360.1 GCA_015655565.1 Clostridiales bacterium | reverse complement strand
TTCCACATCTGCAAAAGTTATGGGCAAAATTACGGTATCCCCGGTATTGCCGGAGATTGTTCCTATTGTCACGCTAAGGCTGTCAGCTGAAGAGGCTGAATCCTTAATTATCAACGTTAATACAGGAGCCACTGTTGTATTAAAATCAAAAGTAAGTTCCTTTGTACCGGTAGAAAGCGTTGAAAGATAACTCTTCAACAGGGTTACCGTATTTCCCGATACCGTGTAATCCGTATCCTGCGTCAAACCGGCAATGCCGTTAAAGGTATTTCCATTTGGCGTTAAAGTCACTGTCAAATCCGACGGAACAGACTTATCATACTGCACCGTAGCGGGATATATGGATGGAACTGTCGGATCTTTTGCAACAGGCTCCTCACCAAATACCAGACTGCCGTTAACAAAAGCGGTTATTTGATTCCAATCTTCATAGGTATCGGATTCTTTATAAGAATAATCATTGGATTGTTCATAATTACTCCAATCACTTTTTGATATACCGGCCTGAACCTCAAGGGCCCCTCCGGCCTGAATGCTGCCGGCATCGTTTTCAAAACCAATCTCAAGATAATAATCGGCTGTTGGAGCCGTTGTATCCATTTTAACTAATGTACCGGTCACTTTTTTTGTAATATCCACATAACCGGATTCATTCATTATACCGGAATGATCACACCGGAAATTCTGTTGTGCATCACCTTCCAAAGTATAGTAATACCGTAATTTCAAGTCTGCCAGATCTACAGGTGCTCCGCTTGAATTGTACACTTTAAACTTCGCATAAATAGTATTGGCTGTTTCTGATGAATTTCCGTTATTGAACTGGACCGTTATGCCTGAATCTGCCGCAGAAGCATAAAGCAGGGGATCAAATACCATTACCAGCATTATTAATAACGCTAACAGGGCTGCATTTAACTTTTTATACATAAGTAAAACCTCCTTTTTTCTTATGGTAATGTAAAGTTTTTAGTAATAGTCACCGTTTTTTACATTATTACTTTCTTTTTGGACGCTTTGGCTGATGTAAAATCATAGTACAAATCGGCGGCCACTGCTTCGCATTCGCATTTGCCTCTGCCTCTATTGCCTTGCCAATTACTTTTAACACATTTTCCTTCATTAAATTCTTTATTGTTCTATACCTCCTGTTTAAATAATATTGCTATGCACAGCAATATTGCACACATTATAACTCCCATAGCTGCAAAAAAAATGCATGCTGTATTCATCTTCAAAATACATCCGCATAGGATACAAACAAATTCAATCACTATAATAACTCTTGCTGATTTTTTACATCCCTGTACTTCATTTGAATTCAGAGCCAGATTAGGATGATTTACATTTCCAATAACAAATATGGTACAAGCTGAAATTATTAGCAACACATACATTATAGTTTCATTTTTTATAAAATAAGGGAATACTCCAACACTCATAACAATGTATATTAACGAAGTTCCTAACAAACAACCCAAAAAAGATTTCGCATGAAAACCACCGGTTCTGCTTCTAAGGCTGAAAAAAAACACCATAAAAGTCATCGTCGGCAAAATATTATGCATATAAGCCGCCATGCTAAATAGTACAATATATGTAATTATTTTTTCCGTCATAGTTTCTAATGCATACACATATTCTTCCCTGCCTCCTTCATACAGTATTTCTCTTTCAATCATGCTACTGGTTACCCTTTCTGCCATGCTATGTACCATAATTTTCTTCCCTCCTTTCTTCTTGATAATCTTTTTAAATTTAATGTTTATATAATTTAGTTTATATAATTTTTTTATATTTTCAATAACCCTTACAGAAATCGGAGGTATATTACATAATTAGGTATTTAATTACAGTAAATGGCAATTAAAAAGATGTTTCACTTTAATTGTGAAACATCTCATAGATTCGTTATTATTATTTATTAGTAATAGCAATTCTTATTAGTAATAACAATCGAAAAATAGAAATATCCTTCTTGACATTGTATTACATAGGAACTTTTATATTTTTCTACAACTTCCTTTATATTTGCAATTCCTATCCCGTGTTCTTCTTTATTTTCTTTCGTTGTCTGCAATGTTCCATCTGGCAAGTCAATATTTTCCTTTACTGTATTTTTCACAGAAATAATGGTCATATTATCTTCTACTACAAACTTTAAACGAATAATCCTTTTTTTATCCATTTTTTCGCAAGCTTCAATGGCATTATTTAATAAATTTGAAAGGATTATAACAATATCCTCCTCTTCTATGCCACATATAGATAAATCATTCACTATGATTGCCATAACGATATTTTTATCCTGTGCTTCTTTATATTTTGAATTAATAATTGCATTTGCAATCACATTATTTGTATCAATAGTATCCATTTCTTTTTTTAATCCTCCAGTAATATGAGATATATAATCTATAGTTTGATTTACATTACCTTTTATTAACATGCCTTCAATACAATTAATTTGGTTATTATATTCATGGATACGTTTTCTCTGTTGCTCAAAATTTTCCGACATAGACCTGTACATGCCAGCCTGATTTTTCATACGTTTTTTCATTATGTAATCACTTTGAATCTGCATTTCCCTTTCAACAATATCTCTTATTAAATAAAATACCATCAGGTTCATGACAACCAAACCCAATGCAATTACGAGCAATGTATTTGAAGCATTTACACTAAATTCATCTTCAAAATTCACAAGCATTGCTATAATAGCTATGATTGTCATAATTGGGAAATAAAGAAATCTAAGCCATTCGTAATCTGTTATTGTATTTAGACTATCTTTTGTATCCCATTTCTTCTTTATTAATAGCACAATTCCAAAGGCAATTGTTTTACATAATAATATCATCAAAGTACTTTCTACCGGACTATCCAAAATAGGCACAGTTTCTTTTGAAAAAAAATTATTTATTTTAATTACAGCCAAATAATCTACACATAATAATATACCGGAATAAATAATAATCAAAAAGCATATTGTCACACATTTACCCTGATACAACTTACGCATCATTAATGTCTCTAATACTATTACACTTACTATTCTTAAAGGCACCGCCTTAATTAATACCGATATGAAAAACAGACATATCACCATACTGATAATTATTACTTTACTCAGCCAGTCATATCTTAACTTTCTTTTTTCCAAAAATATTTCCAAAAATAATTTGCAATATAATACTTCCAAATACACAATCAAGAACCCCTGGGCTATATCCATCATCACATCTCTCCTTTGTATGCAACAAATGCTTCCTTTACCATTTTAAACTTTTGTTTTGGTATTGGCAGATTTTCACCCGAAGTTAATACCGCTCTATAATTATTTACCTGTTCTAAATATTTAATGTTTACCAGAAAGCTCTGGTGAATCCTCAAAAAACCATAACCTTCTAATTTTTCTGTAATACTGCCTAATTTCCCATACATGGTATATATCTTATTCTTTGAATCCCTCATATGAAAATTCAGCTTATGTAGCTTACTTTCAATATAGATAATCTTATCCAGCAGGATTTCTTTTTCTCCTTCACTAAATGAAAATACCATTTTTTCCATATTAACCTTCATTTGCTTCATAATAGCATCTATACATTCCATTAATGCCTCTTCAAAGTTAATATTGTCTTTTAACAAAT
>JAATEU010000077.1 GCA_015655565.1 Clostridiales bacterium | reverse complement strand
CTTTATAAAATCTATTTTATCTTCCTTACTAAAGGCCAGTAGTTCTCTTATTTCTACAGGAGCGGTTTTATGACTGATACTTATATTGTATATATTCATTTGTATGCCTCTTTCTATCTAATTACCATATATTTCTACTATACTAAGTAGAAATATAACTTCCACTATTATATCACAAACTTTAAAAACGTACAGGTGGAATTGACAAATTCCTGATATTAATTACAGGGAAACTAACTTTTCTTATTTGATTACAAGATGAATGCTGACTTTTAATAAAAGATTGACAAAATTAACCTCCTGGAACTATACTTAACACATACTTTATACTCATCAGGTTAACTATAAAGATATACCGCTATTAGCTCCCATAGCATATCCGAAACGGCGTTCCGGATATGCCTCAAATCAGGGCATGAAAAATACAAAGCATTTTTCACACTAAGCCGGTTTATCTTAAAAATATAACATAAAAAGGAGAAAAAACATGAAAACCATAGTTATTTTTTATTCCTTGGAAGGCAGTACAAAATTAATTGCTGAAATGATTGCCAAGGAAACAGATGCGGAAATATTAGAATTAAAGCCGGAAAAGGAAATTCCAAAAGAAGGGTTCAAAAAGTTCTTTTGGGGCGGGAAAAGTGTAATATTTAAGGAGAAACCTAAGTTATTAAATCCCATTCCGGACTTAGAGCAATACGATACTATTTTTATCGGAACACCCATTTGGGCAAGCAGTTTTGTTCCGCCTGTCAATACCTTAATTTCAAAGGTATCCATAAAAAATAAAAAATTAGTTTTTTTTGCCTGCCATTCCGGAGGCGGTGCGGATAAGTGCTTTGATAAGCTAAGAAACAGCTTTGCAGACAACACGGTTATAGGTACCATAAGTTTTGCGGATCCTATAAAGGATAACAGGGAAAAAATCCATTCTCAGGTTAAAAACTGGCTTCAGGAAATACTTTAAATGCTTATGAATATTATCACTTGATATATTGGACTGGCCTCATAGCCTGATTAAGGTAAAATCTTTGACAATGAAAACGGACCTGATATTTTAAAAAATTTGGATTAATCCAAAGCCTTAAAATACCAAGTCCGTTTTAACTGTAAAGATGTGTTTTAAGATGTTTTTTATTTTCCGATAAAAGGTGTGTTTTCCAACCTGCATCTGATTATAAGAAGTTGATTTTTCTTCCTGTAAAATTATTCTTCTGCTACAACACCTTTTTGCAGCATAATATTGGCATAAAGGGCCTTTTCACTGGTTGCAACCACAGCATACGCTGTTTTAGCCTCTTCATAAAATGCAAACCGTTCAATACATCCAACTGCTTTTTCTCCGCGGGCATCATATTTTGAAATAATTTCTTTATAGGTTTCCCATATAGGTGTTTCAACTTTATCCCCAGGCATAACCTCCATTAGATTAACCGGTTTCTGGGTATAAGTATCCAATGGAAATACTTTTAATACAGCATCTAACAGTTCCGGAACACCATGTCCGTCAAGGCGGATTACAATTGCATTCTTTCCCATTGACTCCGCAGGAAAATTACCGTCTGAAATTACGAAACGGTCGCCGTGTCCCATTTCACACAGAACCTTCAACAGTTCCGGTGATAAAATTGCCGGTATACCTTTTAACATATTAACCTCCATAGATCATTTGGTATCAATGGCTGCTGCAAATTAAGAAGTGCTTTCAGACTTAACTAAGGATAATTTCCTTATAACGTGAATAAGCTTCTTCCCAGACAAGTTTGTCAGCCGGCTCATACTTTGTAATGCCAGGTAACTGTCCGATTATTTTTCTTGCTTCCTTTAAATCTTTAATCTGACCGGAAGCAATCAGCTGCAGGGCAACATTGCCAAGTACGGTAGCTTCAACCGGGCCGGCAATAACCGTACGTCCGCTGGCATTCGCCGTAAACCGGCATAATAACTTACTTCGTATTCCGCCGCCCACCATATGAATATTATTATATTTAAGGCCTGTACATTCACTGATTTGTTCCAGGGCATAACGATATTTAAGGGCCAGGCTTTCATTGATACAGCGAACAATTTCACCTGCTGTTTCAGGCACTTTTTGTCCGGTGCGGCCGCAATATTCCCGTATCCTTAAAGGCATGTCCCCGGCAGGAGAAAATTCAGGTGCATCAGGATCAATAAAGTATTGGAAGGCTTTCGCTTCTTGAGCCAACTCCTCTAATTGACCAAAGCCGTACTCCTTACCTTCCCTTATCCATTGTCTTCTGCTTTCCTGAATCAGCCATAAGCCGGTTATATTCTTTAAGAAAGACGCTTTGCCCCCGTAGCCGCCTTCATTGGTGATATTGTAATAATCCGATTTTTCAGTGATAAGCGGTGCATCAAGTTCCGTTCCGATTAAGGACCAGGTACCGCAGCTGATAAATATAAAATTATCTTCTTCCGCCGGTACCGCAACCAAAGCACTTTGGGTGTCATGAGCTGCCACGGCAATGACATTG
>JAATEU010000203.1 GCA_015655565.1 Clostridiales bacterium | reverse complement strand
CAGTTTTATGTCCGGCTCTATTTCCCTTGCTGCAGACCCCTTTGAGGTAACAGGCCATTCCGACTCATTCCCTTTAACCGGAAGCAAAATTGTTTCTCTGCCCAGATGATGCCTGTGCGTTATCATACGAATCGCAAGTGCAACCATCCACCAATTCCCATTATTATCTTCCGTTAAATCCCCATGCCCCACATTCTGCAATAATTCTTTTCCTTGATCTCTATTGGTCAGGATTGGATTATGGGGGCATTCTTCAAATGGCCCCCATATATTTGTACCCCTTCTGATAGTTGCCATATGTCCTTCCCTTGTACCGCCTTCTGCAGTTAACAGATAATAATAGTTACCTTTACGGTACATATGCGGTCCTTCCACATCCCGTCCGCCGCTTCCTTTCGAAATTATAACAGGTTCCGACAAAAGCGCTCCTGTATTTAAATCAATTTCTGCCTGGGCAATCCCGGTATTTGTTCCTTCAAATGCTGCATATTGTACATAGGTTTTTGCGTCATCAAAGTAAAGGGACGGATCGATTCCTTTGATATCAACAAAGACCGGCTCCGACCATACACCCGCCGGATCATCTGCGGTTACATAAAAATTGCCTTTCTTTATATTCGTTGTTATCATATAAAATCTGCCCTGATGCCAGCGGATTGTCGGTGCAAAAATACCCATGGAATTCTCTACGCCTTGCATATTAATCTGGCTTGGTCTTGTAATGCAGTGTCCAAGCTGTTTCCACTCTACCAGATTCTTACTTGCAAATACAGGAACCCCCGGTAAGAATTCAAAAGTAGAATTCACAAGGTAGAATGTTTCTTCAACCCTGCAAATACTTGGATCCGGATAAAATCCTTTAATTATTGGGTTCTGATATTTCATTCATAGGCTCCTTTTTATTTTTTCCGATTCACTTTCCAACAGGATTGCTTTCTTTTCTACCCGCTTAAACCAAGGATACCAAAGAAGTGGCGATAATATTAACTGAATCACGAGCTGCGCAATGATAATTGATATGCTTCCCTGAACAGCTGCATGAAATCCAAGAGGTAATCCAAAAATAGGCGTAGTGCCCATAAATACCGGCAAGATTCCTATCTTAGTCAATATATAAGCAATCAGTAATGCAATTGTGTTATTAAAAATAAAAGGAAATGCCAAACCAAAATTGAGTACCAGCGGAGTACCAAAAATAATCGGTTCGGTAATGCCAAATAATGCCGGTACAATGGCTATTTTACCTAATTGCTTATATTGCCTGCTCTTTGATACTAACATTAACAAGGCCAGTCCAAGGGCTAATCCGCTCCAGGTAATTATCATAAAGAATGCATAACCTACAACATTTTCCGGTTTTTGTCCTGCCGCAATTTTAGCAAGATTTTCAGCATCCATGGACATCCAAAGCACCTGTACCAGCGGCATAATTACATTTGTACCGTGAATACCGAAGAACCATAATATCTGTTGTAATAAACTCAAGAAAATAACTGCACCTATGGAACCTCCGATACCTTTTAATGGTTCCTGGATTACGGAATAAATACATTGGTGCATATTCCCGAATGGTGTTGCTGCAAACATTCTGTTCACCAGAATAAATAAAATACCAATCGCAATTGTAGGAATTAAACTCTCAAATACTTTTGAAACCATCGGCGGAACACTATCCGGCATCCTAATCGTTATATTTTTTTGTTTAAACAGTATATAAATTCTCCCCACTAAAAGACCGACAATCATTGCTGAGAATACACCTTGTGCACCCAGCCAGGTGACTGGAATTGCAGATACTTCATCCGCAGCCGTTCCCAGAGGTGTGACAAAAAGGAAACTCATCAGTGCTATTACACCCGCCATGATTCCGTCATCAGAGGGTATAAATTTAGTTACTAAATTTTTTGCCATTAAAAATACAACATATAATGCCATAGAACCAATTGTAAATGTATAAACAGCTGACAGGATACTTGCAAAACCTGACGCTGCCAAAAACTGAGGCACCGCTTCAATTGGGAACACCAATAACAGTACTGCAAAGGATCCCAAAAAGATTGGTCCCAATGTTGCCATCATTGATGCCGAAATAGCCTGTAAATAATAATTCCGACCTAATTTGTTAAACAACGGATTTAACTTTGCAAACCATACCGATACTTTTTCTTTCATAAATACTTCCTCCAAAATTCTTGTCTTAATTTAATAATGCCAATGCATCTTCTAATACCTTTTCTCCATTCATCATGCCATAATCCACCATATTAATTACTGCTACTTTAATTCCTTTCGGCTCATAGGTTCCTTTCATGCTTTCATATAAATAACTTACCTGAGGTCCTAACAGGAGAATATCCGTAGGTTCTGTACAGGTTGCAAATTTTGATTCCGACATTGCCGCAATCCTTGCTTGGATACCTTCTTTTTCCGCGCTTGCCTTCATTTTTGTCATTAACATTGAAGTTGACATTCCTGCTGCACATACCAGTGTAATATTTGTCATAATTTTTTACCTTTTCTTTCTTAATTAAAATTAATTACTTTATTAAAGTTAATTACTTTAATTATTTTTATATATGATTTTATACATATCTGTCATTTCCACTGCTAAATCCCTGGTTGTAATTGCATTCATAAGATGATCCTGACCATGAACCATTAATAAGGAAACTTCCGTAGTACCCTCCCCTGAAGCTTCTTTCTGGATAATCCCGGTCTGGAATTCATGGGCAATCATTAAATATTTATTTGCCTCCTCAATTTTTTTAGCCGCCAGTTCAAAATCACCTTTTTTAGCCGCCCTGATTGCCTCAATTGATTTACTCTTGGCATTGCCGCCATTCATGACCAATTCCGTGATGATTTCTTCTAAAGTTACCTCCATGTGTATTTATACTCCTTTCAAATAATTGCTTTTATCAATTTCATGGCTAATATTAACATTGTGCAGGATGAAACTCCAACTAAAAAATTACCATAATCAAAACGGAATAATTTGATTATGGTAATTTTACTTAACAGAGTTTCCGTTCATTCTCTGATTTGCTACTATGATTTACTGTTCTCAGTAAGCAGGCTGATTAACACTTTAAAACTTGGATTATTAATCAGTAATTGTATTTTGGGGGCATCAAATAAAAGATTTGTTGTAAGTTGATAGAAACGCTCAACATCTGCATCTTCTTCTGTGGAAATTGCCATCAAAAATACAACCTGCACCTCATTATGCCCCCACCAGACAGGTTTCTCCAGGATTCCTACCGTTACAAAGTTTTCTTTTGTAATTACTTTATAAGGGTGTGGGATTGCCGACAGATTTCCAAAATCTGTCTGTCCTAATTCTTCTCTTTTTATGACTGCTTCATAAAAATTTCCCGGAAGATTATAATACTTTTCTGCATGATTACAAAGGGTCCTTATTACCTCTTCTTTACTATTCCCTGTTATCCCGGTAAGGAACAATTCTTTCTTATAATACTTATATAGGAATTCATTACTGCCCATCTCAAATAGTTCACTATAGGTTACAATGTCTTTAAGCTCCAGGAATAGGTTTACTTCGAATACAGGTACCGGAACCTTAGTATTTATAGGGATTGTAGTAAATACATAATCAATCTTTTTCTCCTGAAAATTAAAATTCTCTAATCCATATACAGAGCATTCATAAATATTGTCAATATATTTGTCAAATGCCTGTTTGTATTTATACATAAATAACTGTGAACTGCCTTTACCGGATACACATACCACTACAATATTCTTCTTCTCAATTTTCTTTTCCTGTTTCTCAAGGGCAAATAACATTGCAAAATAGCCTATCT
>JAATEU010000420.1 GCA_015655565.1 Clostridiales bacterium | reverse complement strand
TATTTGTGGCAGTATCACATCTGCAGGCAGATGTGATATGCGATGTGTTGAAAAATGGAAAGAAAGGTGAAGGTATGAATCGGATTAATATTTTATTGTGTTGCGGTGCCGGAATGTCCAGTGGTTTTTTGGCACAGAAGGCAAGACAGGCCGCGAAAAAGAGAAAGATCGATGCAAGTGTAGAAGCAAGAAGCCATACGGACATTGCAAGTTATATGGGCGGTATTGATGTGCTTATGATTGGCCCTCATTACAGCGGGCAGCTGGAAGAATTTCAAAGTATGGCAGCACCTTACAACGTGAAGGTATGTGTTATTCCGCAGGATATTTATTCTCAGCTAAATGGCACTGCCCTTTTAGATTTAGCACTTAGTCTGGACGAAAATTAGAATATTCAGGGAGGTTTTGGAGTGATGAAAAAAATTATGGATTGGCTGGGGAACTCATTTGCACCAAAAATGAATGAAATTTGTGGAAGACCGTGGATCGCGGCGGTATCCAGTTCCATGCAGAAAATTATCCCATTTATTTTGACGGGATCTATGATTTATTTTTATAATGTATTCCGTTCCTATATAACGGTTTTACCTGATCTGGGAGTAATTGCAGCTTATAGTTTCGGTTTGATTTCGTTGATTCTGGCATTTGTTATGGCGCAGCAATGTATGGAAAAATTAAATCATCCGTTTTATACAACAAGTGCCGGATTAGTAGCAATTGCCGTATTTATTATGTTTATTATGCCGGTGACTGATGAAAGCGGCAACATGATAATAATTCAGGCGCGCCTTGGGGCAACCGGTATCGCAGCCGGCATGATTGCCGGGTTATTTGTATCTGTAATATTTCATTTATATGCGAAATTAAAATTTTTAGAAAATAGTACAACGCTTCCTGATTTTGTAAGCGGATGGATTAACAATATTATTCCAATGGTTATTGCATTGTCGGTTTCCATGATATTAGTATTTAAGTGTAAAATTGATGTTTTTGAAGTGATTTTGTCGGTATTTAGTCCGATTGCAAACTTTGGACAGACGTTACCGGGATTTATTTTAGTTTGCCTTATCCCGGCATTTCTTTATACAATGGGTATATCCTCCTGGTTATTTGGAGCCGTTACAACACCTATTTTCCTTGCAGGTATTCAGGCAAATATTGATGCGGTGGCAGCAGGCGGTGCTGCGACGAATATCGTAACAAGTGAAACGGTGTTTACGGCAGCTTTAATAACAATGGGCGGTATGGGTGCGACCCTTGGATTAAATATACTGATGCTTGGTTCAAAATCGAAAAAATTAAAGACCTTAGGAAGAATCTTTATCGGACCTTCTATTTTCAATATTAATGAACCGGTTATGTTTGGTGCTCCGGTTGTGTTTAATCCTCTGCTGATGCTGCCCATGTGGGTTAATTCCATTACAGGACCAATTGTTATATGGATTGCCATGAGTACGGGGCTGTTAAATATTCCTTCGAAACTGATTCAGGTAGGACAGATACCCGCACCGGTTTCCAGTGTTATGATTACCGAAGATCTTCGTGCGGTTATCTGGTATCTGATACTTTTTGTTGTTTATCTGGCTACCTGGTACCCGTTCTTTAAAGTATATGAAAAACAAGTTTTAAGGGAAGAAACCGAAGAGGCAGGTGTGAATTAAAGATTATTAGAAGACAGATGATGGATTCAGGTAGATAATTAGATAGGAGAAAATAAAATGTGTGAAATAAAGGAAAATGAATTAGTAAATGTTGCAATGCAGATTATTCTTCATGCAGGAGATGCCCGTGTCAAAATGGAAGGAGCTGTTAAAAAAGTAAAACAGTTTGACTTTGAAAAATCAGAAAGTCTTATGGCGGAAGCAAAAGAATGTATTCGTCAGGCACACGTGGCCCAGACGGAGGTAATTCAAAATGAAGCAAGAGGAGTAACTTACGAACCGTGTTTTTTATTTACTCATGCACAGGATACAATTATGACAATTAATTCAGAGGTTAATCTCATACAGGAAATGATTGAATTATTTAAGATTTTAAATGAAAAAATAGAGCAAAATAAATAGTGAGGAAGGAGAAAACCATGAAATTAAAAAGTTTTCCGAAAGATTTTTTATGGGGCGGCGCAGTGGCAGCCTGCCAGTGTGAAGGTGCTTATGATGCAGATGGCAGAGGATTATCTACTTCGGATATTCATAAATATGATACAGCAATTGACCGTGCCAATATTGTAAAAGAAGGTGGAGGGACATTAGCTGAGATAAAAAAATATGCTGCGGATAAAGCCGGATATTATCCCAAAAGACATGGAATTGATTTTTACCATACTTATAAAGAAGATTTGGCATTGCTTCAGGAAATGGGCTTTAAGAATTTCAGAACAAGTATTTCCTGGTCAAGAATTTTTCCAAATGGCAATGAAACACAACCAAATGAATTGGGTCTTAAATTTTATGATAATTTGATCGATGAGATTATCAAGGATGGGATGGAGCCGATAATTACCATGTCCCATTATGATATTCCGCTTTATTTAGTAACGGAATATGGGGGATTTGCTAATCACAATTGTATCGATTTCTTTGTTCGTTATGCTAAGACATTACTGGAGCGTTTTAAAGGAAAAGTAAAATATTGGATTGTATTTAATCAAATCAATCTGGTACAGTATTGTCAGTTCGGTTCTTTGGGGGTTTATGACGATCAGGCAGAAAATATGGAGGAATTAAAATATCAGGCGGTGCATAATCAATTTGTTGCCGGTGCCATTGTGAAAAAATTGGGAAAAGAAATTGATCCCCAGGCCCGGATCGGTACAATGATTGCCGACTGCACTTATTATCCGGCGTCGTGTAAACCGGAAGATATTGTATTGACAATGAAACGTAACCGTATGCAGTATTTTTATTCGGATGTACAGTTGAGGGGAAAGTATCCTGAATATGCACTGCGCTATTTTAAAGAAAATAACATTACAATTTCTATGGAAGCCGGGGAGGAGGAATTGATAAAAGAAAACCGGATGGATTTTTTAGCAATTAGTTATTATTCTTCCAAAATTATTGATTCATCAAAAAATGGTATGGACCCAAAGGAATGTGAACAGAATCCT
>JAATEU010000085.1 GCA_015655565.1 Clostridiales bacterium | reverse complement strand
ACCTTTGACGAAAACCTGAAATTGATTGATGAATACCTGCAGTATGCTGCATCCCTCGGCATAACCCAGCTGCATGCCTATCAGCAGGATAATCCTTCAGGAATCGCACTATATCAGGAGCTTCGTAAACGGAAAGGCTTAAACTGCCGCATCACCTTTAATTTTCCCATGGATACCCAAAGCAAATGGGGCATTGCCACCGGACTGGGCGATGATATGCTTAAAACAGGGGCTGTAAAATATCTGGCGGACGGTTCCGTAGGGGCTGCTTCCTCCCTGATGTACGAAGACTTTACCGATCGGCCCGGTGAACGCGGAATTATGACGCACACACAGGCAGAATTAAATGAGCTTGTAAAAACAGCCTACGATATGGGAAATGATGTGGCAATTCATGCTATCGGGGATAAAGCAAATGATATGGTCCTGACCGCATTGGAAAATGCTTACCGGCCGGAGCTTGGCTGGTCCCGCAGGTTTTATATCATACATGCCACAATGATAAGCCGGACTTTTATTCAAAGAGCTAAAAAACTACCGTTGATTTTATGTATGCAGCCGATTTTTATCCGTAATTTTGTTAATATGACAAAAACACGCATCGGTCTGGAACGCGAAAAACGGTGCCTGGCAATTAAAACAATGATGGAAAACGGCTTAATAGTAAACGGCGGTTCCGATGCTCCGGTCCGTGAGCTAAATCCCTTCCACGGAATTCAGTGTGCCGTAACCAGACAGGATATCGGAGGCACCGGTGAAATTATTGCCGAAGGTCAAAATATAAGTGTTTATGAAGCTTTATGCATGTACACTAAAAATGCGGCCTATTGCGTATACGAAGAAAACATCAAAGGCACCATAGAAAAAGGCAAGGCAGCCGATATGATTGTTACTGACAGGGACCCATTCGCATGTGAAACAAATGATCTCCATAGAATCAAAGTATTAAAAACTATTTTAGGCGGAAATGAGGTTTTCAATCTCTGATTTAATTCATATAAAATCTCCTAAGACACAATCTGAACGATGCATTCATCGCCGTTTACAATGATCTCTTGTCCGTCGGACAATACTTTTGTGGCGTTTCCGCAGCCTAAAACAGCAGGAATGTTATATTCTCTTGCGACAATGGCGCTGTGGGAAAGTGGCCCGCCCGTATCCGATACCACAGCTTTTGCAATGGTGAACAGGGGTGTCCAAACAGGGTCTATTTCTGCACGCAAAGCCATAGGCATTCCCTCCTTAGATTATAGATTGATAGCACCACTATCAAAGGATTTGCAATAGCATAACTGAAAATAATCTATTTCTGAATTATGTGAAGAACAACAATAATTCCCCGCTGCAAAAGAGTAGGGGAATAAAATCCGGCCGGAGTCCGGTAATCGTAAAAGTGCCGCCACTATTTGACTTCTATCAAGGGTACCGGCACTTTTTACATTTACATTTGACATACATGGCACTACCAAAAGGGCAGGTTTTCCAGCAACGGAATACCTGCCCTTTTGGTAGCATCTGTTTTTCACACACAGTATCGCTTTATGCAATGCTTCGAAAAGCAATACTGATACTATCATTCATTTACCGACTCACGCACTCGTTAACCCACTCAATGAAGTTGTCCGTGCTGTTGCCGGTACGTTCAGCAGTTGTATGTCCCTGTCCCCAAACGGTTTCAAAATTCACATCTTTTACGCCGTAATATTGTTCCAGCGCTAATGCCAGGTTTGTCTCAACCGTTAAAGCTGTGTCTCCCTGATTAATTCCGGTATGGATTCTCCAATGAGCGGCCACTGTAGAGGTACCATAACCATCATAATAGCCACTTATGAAGTACATAGGATTGTACATATTCTGGCGGTACTCAGAAGTGTTATCCAACTTATCAACAGCCTGAAGATCACTCGTATATGCATCAACAATAGAGGAATCCCAATCAGAATATGCGGAATACGTATCTTCATTTTGCGCTAAAAGATTTGCCATAACAGTATCAAAATGCAGTGAATCACTTTCGTCGTTTCCAAAGAGATTGTTTTCCGCCTGGCTGCGGTCTAAATCATCGAATGCACCCACATCCTTTGAGGCACTCTTACAATGGTTCACGAATGCTTCAATACTGGCAATTTCAGCAGTATTGGTATCGGCATCATATTCCACCCATTCTTCATCAGAATTTAAGGAATCAATATAATCCTGAACCGTTTCATAAGTCGTGGAGGAAACTGCCCTAGACTGGCTTGCATCACCGCTTGGAGCGCTTCCGCCGCCGGCAAATCCGCCATCACCCATCGTAGGACCGGAAGTTTCCGTATATGGGAATGTCGTATCGCTTAAGAACTTATTTAAAGAACCCTCAATTACGGTAAGAAGATAATCATAGTAAGTTCCCGATGTGTAGATTCCATCATGGGATTGGTCAAGCGTAAGAACCGTGCCATTTTCATCTTTAAGTCCAAGTTTACTAATATAAACTGCAAAAGCTTCCGCCAAATCATCAGACAGTGCAGAAGTCCATGTGTCATCCGCACGCGTACCAGCGGAAGAAAATTGTCCCATATTCCATTCATAAGCTTCATCGGCGTAATCTAAACTTGTAATCGGGCACCAGCACATTGCTCCGCAAATGGCATCACTGATATAATTGCCGTCTTCATCGTACATGGCGGCACCGATGGATATCAGGTAATCATAGTAAAGTTCACTGTCACCGGTTGCACCCATCAGAGAGCTCTGTGCACCACCACCGCTATGGCCGAAAGTGAAAATACTATCTGTATCACCGGGAAGAGCACTTTGATTATAACGGTAATAACGGACTGCGGCCTTTAAGTCAGTCACGCCCCAAGGCGCACCGCCGCTATAAATCAGATTACCGCTATCGTCATAGCCATTATCTCTTCCACGCATACCGGCATATACATAGATAAATCCTGCTTCATGATAGCTTGAAATGCCGTCGTAACTGTAAGACGTTGGAGCTGCCTGTGCAGAGTAACCTGCAGTGTTTACCGGAAATACGATGGGTGCAGTTTCTGCAGTGTAACCGTTTACTTCAATTTCAGTATTGATTGTACAGGTGTAAGTTCCGTCACTATTGGCAGTACCATTCATATAGGCTCCCGGAACATAGATACCCATGGTTTCATAATCAGCGGTTTCAGGGTTGGAGCAATATCCAACACTAATCTGCCAATAAACATCGTTTCCCTCATCGTAATTCCATGCACTGTTATTAAAAGTCAGACTTTCCTTGTCTTCATCGTAGCCGCTTAACAGCTCTCCAGTTGTATCCTCTGTGCCGGCGGACTCTTCTGTGGAAAAAGTTGAAGAAGTTGAATAACTCCCACAAGCACCAAGGGATACAGCCATTGATGTAAGCAACATCACAGATAAAACTTTCTTAAATAATTTCATTTTTTACCCCCCTTAAAAATTTTGTATAATTATATTAAAGCGCATTGCACTTACTAATATTACCAATAAAATGTGTTCTTCGTGTGAATTTAAAGACACTTTAGAGTTTATGAGCCTTTCTAAATGTCTCTCAAATTCATCAGCCACCTTTCTTATCCTAACCTAAATTTTTTTATATGCAAAAGAGCATGGTTTCCAGTTATCCATGCTCTTAAAGTTTTGATTATACCCTGCGGTTCCATTTGCCGACATTTTCCACTTTCGCCAAAATAATGTCTCACCATGGGACACCTCATCATCCGTAGGTTTTTTCATATGATACATCAAAATTATATATCAACATAAAAGACCACTTCTCTCTCAAGAGCAGAATTGGTTCCATCTAATTATTTCTGTCAGCAAACCACTTGTCAAGCTGCTCCTGTTTTGCATCTATAACATCTTGAAGTCCTGCTGCATACAGTGCATCATTCAGTTTCTTAAGTGTGGATTCAACATTTGCAGAACCAACGCTGCCGGTATCCAGTGCCGCACGATAGGTTTCAAATGCATTTTTCAAAGCCGTAATTTCTGTTGAATAGTTGGTACTGTCCCACATAAATCCGAATGCCGGTGAATATTCAGCCCAATCATTATGAGACTGTAACTTAGTCCAGTAATCAGCTGTCTTAGAACCATCATTCCATACATAGCTGATGAACTGATTGCCCATGAACCAGCCTGTATTCTGATGATAAGCATAATTAGTACCATCTTCACCATCTGCGAAGTATGCGGTCCCATCATCCAGTACCTGATAGTTTACACCTTCAATACCATACTGCCACAGATTCATAACCTCCGAATCAGAATACAGCGCAGAGACAAATTTGAATGCCATTTCCGGATCCCTGCTGTTGGTAGCAATACCAGTGTTGAAAAAGCTCACATTCGTGGTTGAAATACCGCCTTCTTTATGATCACCGAAGTATATGCTATAGCAGTCATAGCTGTTTGCGGACTCTGCTTCAGCAAGGAAGCCCGGCTTAATAGCAGTCAGATAGCTGAAGGTATTGCCAGCTTTCATCATGGTAGCGGTACCCTGCGTATCCGTAGCAGCATCTTTATAGATATAGCCTTTATCATACCAGTCAGCTAACATCGTAACTGCTTCTTTATATGTATCTGTCTCGTACTTATTCACAACAGTTGTGGAATTACGATCAGCTTCCCAATCCAGTACACCAAATCCATCCACCAATTCATCAAAGAATTTGAAGCGTACTAACTGGTCGGTGTTAAACATATACAATGGAGTCATGTTCGGATACGCTTCCTTCACTTTTGCGAAGATTTCCTCTGCAACCGACCAGTCATAATAAGTTCCATCATACTCATCCTTATTTGCCGCTAAGCCGTATTCCTCCGTGATTCCCAATTCATCGCAGATATCAGCTCTCATACATAGACCGCCCAATTCAACAGACTCTTTATTTGCCGGGAAACCATAAAGAACACCATTCATGGTTCCTACGTATGCATTCTCTTCGCCCAGTGCATCTTTAATAGCCTGTCCTTCACCGGTATTCATCAGATCAGTCATATCATAGACACCGCCCATGCTAATCCAGCTGGAAGCATCCGTATAGTAAACAGGCATAACGTCCAGCTCATCGCCGCCGGATAACATCAGTTGAATCGTGGATTGATACTCAGAATACTCTAACGGAAGCAATTCTACCTCAATGTGATATTCCGGAATCATATTTTCATTGATGGCTTCCTGAACAGCTTTACGCGCGCTGTCATCCTGCTCATAAAACTCAACATAAGCAAATACCAGATGATACGGATTCTCCTCGCTGTACTCACCGGAAGAAGTAGTGGTAACGGATGAATCCCCGCTGTCCGGTGATGCCGTTTCCGTACCGGATACTTCAGAGGAACCGGAACTACCGCCCGAGCTGTCGTCCGTGCTGCCGGAACTGGTGCCGCAGGCTGCTAACATGGTCACTACCATAGTTGCGGCAAGCAATAATGATACAATTCTTTTCTTCATAATTTGACCTCCTTAAAATGTTTATTTGAAAATGCAAATAAAAAGCATTGTCATTTTTGGCGTCAGCCCTTTACACCGCCCAAAGTAAGCCCTTTCGAATAATACTTCTGGAAAGTCGGGAAGATTAGCATAATCGGCAGAATGGCCACGAACGCAATTGCCATCTGGATTGCAGTTGACGGAATGCTTGACGCTGCTGATGTTACGTTGGAGTTAGAGCTTGTCGCCAGGTACTGGATGTTGTTCACCATTTGATTCAAAAGGTTCTGAACGTTATAAAGATTTTTATTCTTAACAATATAGTAAAGACCATTTGTCCAGTCATTCCAGTAAGACAGTCCCGCAAAGGTTCCCATGGTTACCAGAATCGGCTTGCCAAGCGGAATGACAATGTTGGAGAAAATCTTCACCTGGGAAGCACCGTCGATTTCTGCCGCCTCATAAAGACTGTCTGGAATGCTCGTTGTGAAATAGGTACGAATCATCATGACATTCCACGCACTTAACAGAAAATTCGGCAGCAGTTGCGCCCAAATGGTATCCTTAATATGGAATATGCCTGTCCACATCAGGTATGACGGTACGATACCGCCATTAAACAGCATCGTGAAAAACACAAAGAAATTAAGAAACTGCCTGCCCGGAAGCCTCCTTATAGACAATGGATACGCCATCAACGCAGACAACAAAACATTGATAGCCGTTCCAATCAACGTCACAAAAATACTGACGCCATATGCTTTTAAAATCTTTACTCCCGAATTAATGATATATGAATATGCTGCCAGAGAAAATGTTTCCGGGAAGAAGGAATAACCATTCGCTACCAGGGTATTTTCATCTGTAATGGATGACATGGACAGTAATAAAAATGGCAGGATAATAATAATTGTCCATATAATCATCACTACATTCGCTAAAATCTGAAATTTTGAAAAAGATTTTTCTCTCATAGCTACCTCCCTAGAATAATGCATTCTCTTTGCTGAATTTTCTCACGATCAGGTTAGCAGCCAATACAAGGGCGAAACCGACAATGGACTGATAGAAGCCTGCTGCCGCCGACATACCTACATTTGACTGCTCCATCAGGCCGCGATATACATAAGTATCAATAACATTCGTGGTAGGATAAATCATACCTGAGTTACGCGGCACCTGATAGAACAGGCCAAAGTCGGAATAGAAGATTCGTCCAACACTCATCAAGGTCAGCGTTATAACAGTCGGAGTCAGGGACGGAAGCGTAATATTCCGTATCTGCTGCCACTTCGTGGCTCCATCCAATTTTGCTGCTTCATAAAACGTTGGATCAATGCCGTTAATGCTTGAAATAAAGATAAGACATCCATATCCAATGCCTTTCCATGTATTTACAAAAATCAGAATGAACGGCCAGTATTTCGCTTCTGAATACCAGTTAACCGTATCCAGCCCTAATGTTGGAATAATGGTATTATTCACGATACCGGTGCTCTGGCTTAAGAAAGCGTATACAATGTAGCTAAGTATGACAGCTGACATCAGGAATGGAAAAAGAATCGCACTCTGATACAATTTCTGCAACTTTTTATTTATCGTATCACAGATGAAAATAGCGAACATAATGCCCACAACCGTATTGATAATAATAAATGCCATGTTATAGAAAATTGTGTTCCGTGTGATGACCCAGGCATCCGGCGTAGCAAACAGGAACTT
>JAATEU010000123.1 GCA_015655565.1 Clostridiales bacterium | reverse complement strand
CAGCTTTGAAATCTGATATTTTGTATCCTCCATCTGTTTTATAATATCGTTTAATTTAAGCTGTGCCGCCAAAACCTCCTGGCGCTCTTTCTGCATCTGTTCTTCCTTACTTCCTAATACCATATAAAAAATGGCGGTAAGGCTCTTTTTATTCAGATTCTCTACATCTGACTGCTCTTTGTCCAGTTCTTTTTGAAACTCTGCTCCCCTAGCTTCAAATACCTTTAATTGTTCCCTCAGACTTTTTAGCATGGATTCTATTTTATCGTACCTGCATATTCCCTGCTTTAACTCTTCCAATTCCGTATTCATTTGTTCAAACATTAATACCCCTCCTAGTACGGTGTTGTGTAAGTTTTTATTCCGCCAATAATCTTGAAATTATACAAAACTTATTATTTATTATATTCCATTCTGATTTTGTTTTCAAGCAATCAAGCCATAAGATGAATAAGAAAATTATTAGAATTTACTAAATAAATACAGGTGAACTTCCCCAGGACAAACGCAGGAAAGAAAGATTGTGTAAAAGTTCTTCCATACGTTTGTCCTGCTTCTCCACTATAAATATTTCATAATTGTACAATATAGTTTGAATCTTAAAAAATTCAGACAATATTTCATAAGAATATATAACCGAATTCTAGAATGATAATAATATAAAACAAAGATCCATCAGCAAAGATGCATTCCTTTGTAATAATGATTCAAACACCGACAAATAAGTGAGCAGCATGTGATACTTAAGTCAGGGAGCAAGCTTTCGCGGCAATAGCATAATGCTTTGCAAGGAAACTAAGAACGAACCTTTGCTAATAACCTGTTAAAGGTATTTTAGCATTAGGATACTCCAATGAAAAGTAACTATAAACTAAGCAAAAATAAAATAAGTTTTATAGCCTTAGCTGCTAGCTACAAAACTTATTATACGAGGAAACTTAATATGAAATATGAAAATAACAAAGTAACTGATTTAAAAATTGCTTATATCGGAGGGGGTTCCAGAGGCTGGGCATGGACGTTTATGGGCGACTTATCCATGGAACCTGATTTAAGCGGAACTATCCGTCTTTATGATATTGATGTAAATGCAGCAAAGCAGAATGAAATTATCGGTAAAAAACTCACAGCCAGGGAAGATACGGTGGGAAAATGGAATTACGAAACGGTTTCTTCCTTAAAAGAAGCATTGACCGGCATTGATTTTGTTGTTATTTCTATTTTGCCGGGAACTTTTGATGAAATGGAAATTGATGTACATCTTCCGGAACGCCTCGGCATCTACCAGTCAGTCGGTGATACGGCCGGTCCCGGCGGTTTAGTCCGCGCACTTCGTACCCTTCCCATGTTCGTTACAATTGCAGAAGCCATTAAAGAATATTCACCGGAGGCATGGATTATCAATTATACGAACCCAATGAGTCTTTGCGTTAAAACCTTATATCATGTCTTTCCCGGTATAAAAGCCTTTGGCTGCTGCCATGAAGTATTCGGTACCCAAAAGGTATTAAAGGGTATCCTGGAACAGACCATGGAACTAAAAGATATCAAACGGAGTGACATACACATTAATGTCCTGGGAATTAACCATTTTACCTGGCTTGACAGTGCTTCTTATAAAGGTATAGATTTATTCCCGGTTTACAGTGATTTTATCGATGAACATTTTAAGGAAGGCTATGAAGAACCGGACAAAAACTGGGCAAATTCTACTTTTGACTGCGCACACCGGTTAAAATTTGATTTATTTAAAAAATACGGCCTGATTGCTGCCGCCGGAGACAGGCATCTGGCGGAATTTATGCCCGGTGATACTTATCTTTCCGATCCCAAAACCGTTGCCTCCTGGAAATTCGGCCTTACTACGGTGGAATGGAGAAAAAAAGATCTGCAGAAACGGCTGGAAAGAAGCGCACGCTTTGTAAGCGGTGAGGAGGAAATGGACTTGACACCTTCCGGAGAAGAAGGTATTTTATTAATAAAGGCCCTTTGCGGATTGGAACGGGTTGTCAGCAATGTTAATATACCAAACACCAATCATCAGATAACAAATCTGCCGGCATCTGCGGTAGTGGAAACCAATGCCTTGTTTGAAAGGGGAGCCATCAGGCCGATTATTGCAGGGGTAATTCCTTTCAATGTATTGGAACTTATTACTCCGCATGTTGAAAATCATGAAATGATTTTAAAAGCATCCATAAACTGTGACAGGAATTTGGCCTTTACCGCTTTCATGAATGATCCCCTGGTTAAGGACAGATGTACCAAAGAAGAAGGCACTGCCCTGTTTGAAGATATGATCCGGGGTACTTTAGCCTGGCTTCCGGAAAAATGGGCTGAAATCGTATAAGTTTTTAATAACCGGCTATTGTAAAACACTTAATTGCCAGCCGGGGGATATTGGGGAATGGAGTGATTGCAATGAAGACAAGTAAAATATTAATAATTTTCAAAAAGGCACCGTTTCCGGCATTAATGGCAATCATTTCTTTTGTGTTGTTTATAGGAGTATATTTGTTAGCGGCCGTGACATTAATTGAACCGTATTATTTTGAGGGTTTCATATTTGCCGTGCCGTTTGTTTGCTTTGGAATAATCACTTTTTTAACCGTAACTGAAAAATTAAAAATTATTGCATCAGCCTTGCTGCCATCAGCAAACAAAAAATGAGATAATATTTCTTGCAGAAGATTGGTAAAAACCAGACCATAACTAAAATAGGCTGTTGCAAAATCAGGATTATTAAACCTCTACCGGAATGCAGGTTATATAATCAGTGATTTTTGCAGCAGCTCCAGCTTTGATTACCTCCCGGTGAAGTTTATTGTTCCTCCGATGTGAGCATAAGGTCCATATCTCCTTCCAGAGCTATTTTTCCATATTTAGAAGGAATCAAAAAACTCTCTCCAATAGAAACTTTTGTCCCTTCAGCAATACCGCTGCCCCGGATAACCGTTGCCAGCTGATACTTTTCAAAGTTTATAACCGACAGGCCGTTTATTTCAATTCTTGTAATGCAGAAATTCTCATCATTATGGTACCGGGTAATTCTATGATTTTCATTCTCATACAGCACCCGGTTTTCCTCATTCCCGGCCGGCTCCTGGTAAGAAATACATGCTATTGCATCTTCCAGGTGCAGTTCCCGTTTATTTCCATTTTCATCTGTTCTTCCGTAATCATAAAACCGGTATGTTACATCTGCGGCCTGTTGAATTTCATAGACAATATTTCCTTTTTTTAAAGCATGGAGTGTTCCTGCAGGAATATAAACAAAATCCCCCGTCCGTACAGACTTTAAACTGATCAGTGAATCCCACTTATCCTTGTCTATGTACCGGCGGAGTTCTGTTTCATTTTTCGCATTATGGCCAAATACTATACTGCTGTTATCCTCTGTACGGATAAAATACCAGGCCTCATTTTTTCCAGACAGAAATCCCTTCTTCCGGGCATAGCCCTCATCAGGATGGACCTGAATACTCAAATCCTCCATAGGTGCAACCAATGAAATAATGAAAGGAAATTCTTTAAACCTGCTTTCGAATAATTCCGGATGTTGTTCCCACAAATCAGCCAGGGTCTTGCCCCTGTATTTTTCATTAATGATATAATTTG
>JAATEU010000297.1 GCA_015655565.1 Clostridiales bacterium | reverse complement strand
GGCAGTCCGATTTCAATCTGCCTGTCAAAGCGTCCGGGCCGTAACAGAGCTTCATCCAGGGTATCCATACGATTGGTGGCACCAATTACAACAATCCCCTTGTTTTCATGAAAACCGGACATTTCGGTCAGCAGTGCATTCAGGGTCTGGTCCCGCTCATCGTTGCTGGCGGAGGTGTTTCTTGCCCGTTTTTTGCCAATCGCATCAATCTCATCAATAAAGATTACGGCTTTTTCATTTTTTTTCGCTTTGTTAAATAAATTACGGATACGGCTTGCCCCTACTCCTACATACATTTGAACAAAATCAGAACCGCTCATGGCGTAAAAAGGAACGTCGGCTTCCCCTGCTATGGCTTTTGCCATCATTGTCTTGCCGGTTCCGGGCGGACCGTACAATAGCAGACCCTTCGGCATCCTTGCTCCCACTGCCGTATACTTTTCCGGTTCCTTTATAAATTCAATAATATCCCCCACCATTAATTTGGCTTCCGCATTTCCGGCAATCTGATTCAGGGTTATGGCTGCATGATTTTCGGACTTTTTATTTGCATCCGCAATCATGGGCTTGTTATTTCCAGCTTTCCGGGCATATAAAAATACACTGCCGACAATTGCTGTCAGCAGAATTATTTGAAAGAATTTAACCATTACATTGTCCTGGCTATAGCTTACGGTAATATCATTGATTAATAAAAATTCCGTAAAATCTTCTGTTTTAGGATTGGGAACAGTATATAAATTGTCCGGTTCCCCAGTGAGAACGGCTTTGAAGGTATTACCGTTTTCCTCTAAAATTACCGATTCCACCTGATTTTGGTTAACGGCTTCCAAAAAAGAGGGATAGGACATATTAAGGTCGGCTTTATTCAGATACTGATAGCCTGCCAGGCCTATACATACAAGAATCAGAACGGACAGGATAATCAAAAAATTTTTTTTCATGAAATAACCTCCTAAGGGTTAAAATTAGTTTACATAATTTATCTCCCTTCATTGTAACGTTTCGGATTCCGATTTTCTACAAAACATTTCTGGAAACTATGTTTTAATATACCAACTCTGTTATATAATTGGTATTATTCTCCGGAGGGGGTGCCCGTAATAATGGATAAAGGAGAAAAGTGTTTAAATAAAAATTGAATCATGGAATATCTGTACTTAATTTGGAATATTCATATAATAAATTACATCAGTTGAGGCTTGCAATGCCGGAATATGAATTTTTTACCTTTCGGGGATATATGAGGAAGGATCAGGAGCTTTTATCTGCATCGGCAGAAGATTATATGGAAATGATATATAGACTGTCTGAGGAAAATGGATTTACAAGGGTTAATGATCTTGCTTCCGCATTAAATGTACAACCTCCTTCTGTTACGAAGATGATACAAAAACTGGCTGACTTAAACTTAATTAAATATGAAAAATATGGTGTCATCATGCTGGAACCCAATGGTATAGAATTAGGTAAAACATTACTGAACCGGCATAATTTAATAGAAAGATTTCTAATATTTTTAAATATAAAAGACGGAATATTAGAAGGTATTGAAAAAATGGAACACACCATGAGCAATGAAATATTATTTGGAATCCATGATTTAATTGATTTTTTTAATGATAATCCTGAAATAATGAAGAAATTTCTTACATATCGGTGTACCAAAAAATAAATGCGTCAGGGTTGCTGTAAAATATTAAATTTATTGAACCTGCGTATGGAAGATGATTTGTATTTCCGGAAATTTCAGCTTAGCCGCCCGAATAAACAGCTGGCATTCTTTATTTGCAGCTATTTATGCAAAATTCTCACAAATTATCTGTGAAATACAAATCATCTTTTTCAGCAGGCGGGTCAAAAAGTACATTTTACTCAGAACCTCCTATGCCCGGCCGGATATTCTGAAAATAATTGATGTGATAAAGCATACGGCAATTGCTATTCCGGTCGGGATGACTGCAGCAAGGGCGGTCCATTTTATGCTTCCTGTTTCTTTCTTAATCGTTAACAAGGTTGTAGCACAGGGCCAGTGAAGCAGACAAAACAGCATGACGTTAAGTGCGGTAAGATGAGTCCAGCCGTGTTCCAGAAGAATACTCCTTAAAGATTCCATACTTTCAAATTCTATCATGGTACCCGTTGACAAATAACTCATCAATAATATGGGAAGTACAATCTCATTTGCCGGAAGACCCAGTAGGAAGGCCGTCAGGATATATCCGTCCAGCCCTATCAGTTTTGCAAATGGATTTAAAATTGTAGCGGTGTGACCGATAATACTTAAATCACCGATATAGATATTGGCAAGTATCCAGGTTATAATGCCTGCAGGAGCGGCAACAATAACAGCCCTCCAAAGTACGAACATAGTTCTGTCTATTATGGAGGTATATAATACCCTTCCTATTTGGGGGATACGGTACGGAGGCAGCTCAAGGGTAAAGGTTGAAGGAATTCCCTTTAATAGGGTTTTGGATAATCCGTAGGAAACAAGGAGTGTTACGGCTATTCCGATGATAACTAATCCGGTAACGGATAAAGCAGGAAGAATACCGAAGCCGGTTCCCGCTTTTGCTGCAAGGAAAATGGAGGAAACAGCGATTAAAGTAGGGAACCTGCCGTTGCAGGGTACAAAGTTATTGGTTAAAATTGCTATCATTCTTTCCCTGGGAGATTCAATGATCCTGCAGGATACGATGCCGGCAGCATTGCAGCCGAAACCCATACACATGGTTAAACACTGCTTGCCATGGGCACATGCCTTCTTAAACAGATGATCCAGGTTAAATGCTACTCTGGGAAGGTATCCCAGGTCTTCCAGAATTGTAAATAAAGGAAAGAAAATTGCCATGGGAGGAAGCATAACTGAGATAACCCATGCCATAGTCCGAAACAGTCCAAGGATAAGAATGCCGTGAAGCCAGCCGGGAGCATTTAAATTGTTAGATAAAAGGGTAAGCTTATCTTCTAAGCGGAAAAGCAGGCCGGCAATCATGGAGGAAGGGATATTGGCACCTGAAACGGTAACCCAAAAGATAAAAGCCAATACCAAAAGCATGAGTGGAATTCCAAATATCCCGGAGGTTATATAATTATCAATTTTCCTGTCCCTGTCGGATTTGGAGACATCTTTTTTCACATACTTATCCGTTATTTCTTCTGCTTTTTTATAAAGCTGTTTTGTTATTTCATCCCGGATATTCATTTTGTCCGCCTGCACCTCGGAAGCTCTTACCGTATGGAATGTTTCTTTAAAGACTTCAGGATTTATGTTGCTGAAAATGGATTCCAACAGTTTTTTATCGCCGTCCATCACTCTCAGGGCAAGCCATCTGGAATTGATTCCCCTGCCATATTCTTCCATTACCGGTTTTATAGAGTTGATTCTATCTTCAATATTGTTATCATACAGGACTGTATTAGGTTTTGGTTTCATTACTCCGGCGGCAACTTTATTTACCGTCTCTTTCAGTTCCCTGATTCCGGTACCGTTTCGTGCCGCACATAAAACTACCGGGATACCCAGCTCTTTTTCAATTCCTTTTGCATCAATTTGTATATTTTTTTTCCTTGCTTCATCAATTAAGTTGATGCATAACACAACCTTATCGGTAAGTTCCATGACCTGAAAAACAAGATTCAGGTTTCTTTCAAGGCAGGTGGCATCACAAACGATAATTACGGCATCTGAATTACCGAAACATATGAAATCCCTGGCTACTTCTTCCTCTGCAGAAGAGGCAAACAGGGAATAGGTTCCCGGAAGATCAACCAGAATGTTGTCCGAGCCGTTATATTTGTACTTTCCACTTGCGTTTACGACGGTTTTACCGGGCCAATTGCCGGTATGCTGATGGAGTCCGGTCAATACATTAAAAACGGTACTCTTACCGGTATTGGGATTGCCCGCCAGGGCGATGACATTCTGTTGCTCTTTTTTATCAATCTGAAAAATATCTGCCAGTGAACAGGACTGTGTGGATTGAAAGGTTAAACCCATTATAAACCTCCTGAAAATCTATTAATGAAACTTAAAAAGGAACTACGGATACTAAAGAAGCCTCTTCTTTGCGTAAGGCAATCATGGCACCCCTGATATTGTAAACAGTCGGGTCGCCGGAAGGCCCTTTTCGTATTACTTCAATTCTGGCGCCCTTGGTTAAGCCTAATGCAAGCATCCTTTCCCTTAATAATTCCGTAGATGACAGATCGTTTACGGTAACATTTTTCCCTACGGATACGTCATCAAGTTTCAACATAATATTACCTCCCCAAAATTTAATCACGATTAATTTATTTAATGTAAGCTAATTCTATAATATGATAAAAAAACTGGATGGTTCCTGAAATCAGGCGGTTTATGTGGATTTTTTCATTATGTTAAATTTGTTTCCTGTTCCTAATTTATTACCTTTAATTAATTGGTAGTAAGAAAAATTACACGACAAACGCATGAATGAACATTTTATGAATACTGAACTTTCCGGTATCCCATGTCAGCATATAGTTCCATAGAAAGAATCCCTATGTCACTAAGATTACAAAAAATGTTTAAAACAGTGTCAAAAGGAAATAACTCACTGCGTTCAAACAGATTTCCTTTTGACACTTGGCACATTTTTTGTAATCCAAGTGACATAAGGAACCTTTCTGAATGGAACTATATGCTGACATGGGATACCGGAAAGTTCAGTATTCATAAAATGTTCATTCATGCGTTTGTAGTAAGAAAGATTATTTGCCAGATTGACAGATATAGATTGTTGTTGTAAGATATATAACATAATTTAATAAAGGCCTCACTTTTACAGGTGAGGTAGAGGTGCGGTATTTAACAGTCTTTAGCGGAGTTTGAGAAGCAAAGATGCTATGGAGAAGGAAATGCCGCCGAAGCTTATAATACGCTCGGTGTTGTTTGCTGGGACTGCAGTTAACAGCTGCAGTACTGTCTCAATGAACTTCCCGGTTTATTGAGTTGTGCTATCTCGTTTGGGGAAAGAAGAGGATTAAGGACAAGCTGTATATTGACCTGAGTTTACCTCGGGTTTTTTTTATTTCATAGGAAATTCCGTGAGTTTCCTATGAAATAAAAAGACTTCCAGGCGGGATGCGCATGATGCGGGAAGGAAGTTTGTCACTGGAGTGACAGCGCGTCAGAGCCGGTGTCTGCCAAGACAGACACTGTTTTGCTAAAAAAAGAAGGAGAGAATAGTTATGAAAAAAAATTTAATATTATTACTGGTGATGTCTTTATCAGCAGTTATGTTATTGTCCGGATGCGGTACAAAGACGGATACGGGAAATCCGGGAGCGGCCGGAACCAATTCCGGGGAGTTGGAAACAACAGGGACTGCCTCCGGAGATTCTGAAACAGCTGAAACTGCTTCAGAGGATTCTAAAGCGGCCGGGGACACGTTTAAGGTAGGTATGGAAGCGGGTTATGCACCATTTAACTGGACTCAGATGGATGATTCCAATGGGGGTGTTGCAATTGAAGGCAATGCGGAATATGCAGGCGGTTATGATGTGGAAATTGCGAAGAAGATTGCGGAAGGCTTAGGAAAAGAATTAGTCATTGTGAAAACGGAATGGAACGGTCTTGTTCCGGCGTTAACCTCCGGTAAAATAGATGCAATCATTGCCGGTATGTCGCCGACTGCCGACAGAAAAGCAACCATTGACTTCACCGATAATTATTATAAATCAGATCTGGTTATGGTTGTGAAAAAAGGCAGCAAATATGAAGGAGCTGCTTCAATCCAGGATTTTAAAGGTGCAAAAATAACTGCCCAGTTAAATACCTTTCACTATACGGTTATCGATCAGATTGACGGCGTAAAGAAGAAAACCGCCATGGACGACTTCCCTGCCATGAGAGTTGCGATTGAGTCCGGAATTATTGACGGTTATGTATCAGAGCGTCCGGAGGGAGTCAGTGCATCCGCTGCCAATGAAAACTTTGCCATGGTAGAATTTACAGACGGATTCGAAACGTCGGATGATGATACGGCTATTGCGGTGGGCATTGAAAAAGGCAGCGATCTGTCTGCAAAAATCAATGAGATATTAGCAGGCATCTCTGAGGAAGAACGTGCAAGCATTATGGATACTGCCATATTGAATCAGCCGGCAGCCCAATAATGACAGGATACTGTGAAACCGGGTGTGTTATTTATACAGCCGGTTTTCACTTGTTTGATTATAAAAATTAGTTTAGGAGGTAACTGTATGAGCCTGGATTGGCTGGTGAGAATAATAACAGATTATTGGCCCATGTTCCTGCGGGGGGCCGGTGTGACCCTTTATATTTCCATAAGCGGAACGATCCTGGGATCCATTGTCGGTTTATTGGTAGGAATTATCCGTACGGTTCCAATACCCGAGCATGGAATGAAAAAGGGTATTCTAAAGATGATTCATGTAATTCTTTCCGTTTATATAGAGTTTTTCCGCGGTACGCCAATGATAGTACAGGCTATGGTAATTTATTATGGTTCGGCGCAGGCACTGCATATAGATATGAACAAAACGGCTGCGGCTGTTTTTATTGTATCCATAAATACCGGCGCTTATATGTCTGAAATTGTCCGCGGCGGTATTGTTTCCATAGATAAAGGACAATTTGAGGCGGCGGCAGCAATCGGCATGAATCATATTAAAACTATGTTGCATGTTGTATTGCCGCAGGTAATCCGTAATATCCTGCCGGCAACCGGCAATGAATTTGTAATTAATATTAAAGATACTTCGGTCCTTAATGTAATTTCAGTTTCTGAATTGTTTTTCCAGACAAAGACGGTCGCGGGCAATAATTTCAGATATTTTGAATCCTACTTTGTTACTTGTATCCTGTATCTTATTATGACTTTTACGGTAACAAGAATTTTACGTATGCTTGAACGGAAATTAGACGGACCGGATAATTATATTATGATGGGTAACCAGATGCAGGTTGAAAAAGCGGAAGCTATGCTGCAAAGGAATAAAAACGGCGCCGGAAACAATTTTTAGAAGAAGAAAAAGGTCTGTAAAATTTCAGGGATTGCCAATACATGCAGATTTGTAAATAAGCTTTTGAAATAAGGAAAGAGGTTAAATGATAAATTATGGAAAACGTAATTGATATACAGCATCTAAGTAAATCCTTTGGAGCTCATGAAGTGTTAAAAGACATTGATTTCTCCGTAAATAAAGGGGAAGT
>JAATEU010000239.1 GCA_015655565.1 Clostridiales bacterium | reverse complement strand
TTTTGTTAATAATGGGATTATACTGCCCGTATTCGGGGCAGATGCAGGGAAAACGGATCAAATGGCGGAAGATATATTACAAAAGGTTTATCCTGACCGGAAGATTGTAAAAGTAGACGGAATGCCCCTTATTAAAGAAGGCGGTAACGTACATTGCATTACACAGCAAATGCCGTCGGTTCGGGTATGAAAGGAGGAAGACGGAATGAGAAAAGTGAAAGTTGCAGCTACACAGATGAGCTGCTCCGGGCATAGAGAGGATAATATTGCAAAGGCAGAACGTCTGGTCCGGCAGGCTGCCGAAAATGGAGCACAGATTATATTAATCCAGGAATTATTTGAGACACTGTATTTTTGTCAGAAGGAAAAACCGGAGTATTATAGTTATGCTGCGGAGGTTGATGAAAACAGAGCGATTAACCATTTTAAAGGCATTGCAAAAGAACTGGAGGTAGTACTTCCCATTAGTTTTTATGAGAAGAAAAATAATGCAAGGTATAATGCCCTGGCTGTTATTGATGCGGACGGTGAAGTCATGGGTGTATACCGGAAGAGCCATATTCCGGACGGTCCGGGTTATGAAGAAAAATATTATTTTAATCCCGGTGATACCGGATTTAAGGTTTGGAATACCAGATATGGTAAAATCGGCGTCGGTATCTGCTGGGATCAATGGTACCCGGAAGCTGCAAGGTGTATGGCCCTCATGGGAGCGGAAATATTGTTTTACCCGACAGCCATAGGCTCAGAGCCGGAGAGCCCAGAGGTCGATTCAAGGGATCATTGGCAGCGGTGCATGACCGGACATGCTGCCTGTAACATAATGCCGGTGGTTGCTTCCAACCGGGTCGGAAGTGAAGTGATAGAAGATTCCCGGATCAGGTTTTATGGTTCCTCCTTTATTACCAATGCTGTGGGCGAAAAAATAGCAGAAGCTGACCGTACGGAAGAAACTGTATTATTGGCCGAATTTGATCTGGAGGCCATAGCAAAGCAGCGGATAGAATGGGGAATCTTCAGGGACCGCAGGCCTGATTTATACAAAGCAATCCTGACTTATGACGGTGAAGTCCGTTAACGAAGTGAAGCCATGGGGGGAGGCGGAACTGTTTTAAAAAATCGGAGACTAAAATACCTGGAGGTTAACAAATGAATCAGATACATGAAGAAGCATACATGATAATGAAAGAATCCATTCAAAACGTACTGCCTGAAAAGGCAGTGGAAAAAGCTCTGGGCAATAAAACCTTTACAGTGGAAATTTTTGTAATATCCATAGGGAAGGCCGCATGGACCATGGCAAAGGCTGCGAAAAACATATTAGGTTCTTCCATAAAAAAAGGAATTGTTGTGACCAAGTATGAGCATTCACAGGGAGAAATCGAAGGTTTTGAAATCATAGAAGCAGGACATCCGGTACCCGATGAAAATTCTGTTCATGGGGCCATTCGTGCAATCGAAGCCGTAAAAGGCCTGAGCAAAGAGGCTCAGGTTATATTCTTAGTCTCGGGAGGAGGCTCGGCATTGTTTGAAAAGCCTGCTGAAGGGCTTACCCTGGAGGATATCAAAAAGGTAACCGGTGATCTGTTAAAAAGCGGTGCCAATATAGTGGAAATGAATACGATCCGTAAGCATTTATCCGATGTCAAGGGTGGTAAATTTGCTTCCCTTTGTGCTCCTGCCAAAGTTTATTCCATTGTTTTATCTGATGTAATCGGAGACCGGTTAGACTCCATAGCCTCCGGCCCGGCATATCCGGACAGCTCAACCGCAGAGGAAGCCTTAAGTATTATTAAGAAATATAATCTGCAATTTAATGCCTCCGTTATGAAGGCTTTAAGCAAGGAAACACCAAAGGTGCTTGACAATGTGGATACGGTTATAACCGGAAGTGTGAGTGAATTATGCAGGGCAGCTGCTGAAAGTGCCAAAAAGCTTGGTTACACTCCGTATATTTTATCTTCAACCCTGGAATGCGAAGCAAAGGAAGCAGGAAGATTCTTATCCTCCATGGCCAGGGAGGTGCGTAATGGAAATATGTTCGGCCTGAAAGCCCCCTGTGCTGTCATTGTAGGCGGAGAAACTACCGTAAAGATTCAGGGAAATGGTTTAGGCGGCAGAAACCAGGAATTAGCTTTAACGGCAGCACAGGGCATAGCCGGAATGAAGGATACCCTTATCTTTTCCCTGGGTTCGGATGGTACGGATGGACCCACCGATGCGGCCGGCGGCATGGTTGATGGGAATACCCTGGATAAATTGAAGGAATTGGGGATGGATTATGAAGGAATCTTAGCCAATAACGATTCCTATCACGGCTTAAAGGCTGTGGGCGGACTAATTATGACCGGAGCCACAGGTACTAATGTGAACGATGTCATGGTTGTTTTAAGTAAATAGAATTAAATTTTTGTTGCAACTGACGGGGATACCGTTTATAATATAGGAACAAAACATACTATATTAGTATTTTTTTGCTTGACGGCCGGTTAAGCTAATTGAGTAAGTCTTTGATTACGAAAGCCGTAGTCAAAAACCGGACAGGAAAGAAGGTTGGTATAATATGATTGTTTCTATAGAAAAACCGGAACTGCTGAGAATTACAGATAGTGTTGAACATAAAATTTATTTTGGGGCCGATCAGGCATGGTATGCAAAAGCCTGGAACAGGGAAGCCGGATGCGGTCCGACTTGTGCCTCCAATATAACTGCATATCTTGCACAGACCAGGGATAATTGCAAAGAACTGTTTCAGCCGGAAAGTTTGGAACGGAGGGATTTTATTCTGCATATGGAAGAAATATTCCGTTATATAACGCCCGGTGTCATGGGTGTCAATCATGTTGACAGATTTACCAAAGGTATTACCCGGTTTGCCGGGGACAGAGGCATAGAGTTAGTTCCCAGGGTCTTCTCAGTTGAGAATTGTTTTACGAAAAAGCGTAATCCGGAGGAACTTGCCGGTTTTGTACAAAAAGGTCTTTCAGCTGATTGCCCCCTGGCTTTCTTAAATTTGTCCAAGGGTGAAGAAACCAGAATACAGGGCTGGCACTGGATTACCATTATCTCAGCTGATATCAGGGAAGACAGCATCATTGCTGCCGCATCGGACGAAGGGAAAGAAATAGAATTTGACTTGCGGCTCTGGTATTTAACTACCCGCATGCATGGCGGATTAATCTATATCAGCTAGCTGACAATAGGAAATATCAATGAAACAGCATAAAATTAACTTTGGATAAAGATTATCCATATTTAGTTTATTGTATTTTTTAACAGGACTAAATAATAGAGAGGATGGATATTGGAATGAATTTTTATGATTTCTCAGCAAAAAAATATCTGGTGAAGAAATTAAAATGGATAAGTACAAAGGAAAAGTAGTAATTGTTGTAAATACTGCCAGTAAGTGTGGATTCACACCTCAGTTTAAGGAATTGGAAGAACTGTATAAGAAATATAATGGCAAAGGACTAGACATATTAGGCTTTCCCTGTAATCAATTTGCAAAACAGGATCCGGCCGGGAATGAGGAAATTCAATCCTTTTGCCAGTTGAATTATGGGGTGACTTTTGACATGTTTCAAAAAAAGGAACTATTGATACGAGATTAATTCCTCTCCAATACCCGCTGAAGGTACTTGCGGATATTATAACGGATGGCGGTATATCCGTTATAGATGGGGATATTACTTTTTCGAGTCCGTTTATTTTTTTATCTCCCTGCGGTATTTTCCCGGTGTAATTCCGTAGGTAAGCTTAAAACGGCGGTAAAAATAACTTTTCTCATGAAAACCGATATTCTCGGAAATATGCTGTATGGAAAGGCCGGTGGATACCAATAACCTGCGGGCCTGTTCTAACCGGATTTCCTGTATTTTAGCCGTAAAGCTGCAATGGACTTTTCTCTGGAACATAGTTGAGAAATAAGCCGGGTTATAATTGAAGTGAGCGGACGTAGTAGCTAAAGTTGCCGTGGAGTAGTTATCTGCCATGTATTTTAAGATATTTCCGATTAAATATTCTTTCATCATGCTGGACTCGCTGATAACCAGATTTTGACGATGAACACGATGCAGATTGGATAAAAATAAAACGGTGGCGCAACGTACGGTTTTATCAGACAGTGAATCTGAGCCGCATAATTCAAGCTGTAAGCTTTTTGAATAATGCTGTAATGAAATATCTGAACCGCAGTCAAAATATAGAAATTCATTTTTGCAAACCCCTAATCTCAGAAAATCATATAGGACGGGACAATCTGCAATCTGTGACAGGAACAGTGTATCCAACAGGTCTTCTTTATAGCAGGCAAGGTAATGCTCAGAGCCGGTTTTGGGTTCTACCGTAAATTCACAGCAGTTTCGGAATAAAAATATATTACCTGCAAAACAAACCGTTCTCTGCCCATTAATGGAAACGGCAGCATCTCCTTCTAAAAATAGAAAATTGATGCCGGTGCCGGTGCA
>JAATEU010000321.1 GCA_015655565.1 Clostridiales bacterium | reverse complement strand
CAAAAAATAATAATAAAGATAATATTGTCAGTTTTGCCGGTATGGCTTATTATATTGGTCAAAGTAACTATAGTATAACTTATTCGGATTATAAATTCCATGATAGTTATTCTGATGAAAATGATTATTTTACAATAGAAACAAACAAAGATAAAAAATTATTGGTTATTTCTTTTGATGTAAAGAATACAACGAATAAGTCCCGGAATTTTAATTTAAATAAATTTGAATTGAAATATCGGTTAAATAGTAACGGCATCCTATATAAACCTATGATGACTCTGCTTAATAATGATATTCAGTATATAAATCTCGATATTGCTGCCGGTAAGACAAAAAAAGCTGTAATTTTATTTGAGGTACCACAGGATGTTGATATGTCAAATACGGTGCTTGAAATAACAGAGGAAGATAAAACTACAGTTTTAGAGTTCAATCAATAATATTATCCAAAGGAGCGAAACGATGATTTATGTAGAAAAGAAGAGAACAAAGTTCCTGGCATTACCGATTTGTTTTACTACTTATGCCATATCGGATGAAAAGATTACAATTACAAGCGGTTACCTTAGTATTACCGTGGATGATGCTTATATGTATAAGGTACAGGATGTTAAATTGACCAGGAGTTTTATGGAAAGGATATTCAAGTTAGGAACAGTGACTTGCTACACTGGAGATACAACTCATCCGGAACTGAAATTATTGCATATCAAGAATGCGGGCGTAATTAAGGATTTCCTTATGAATGCTTCGGAAGAAGCCAGAAGAAAGAGAAGAACTCTGCATACGATGGATATTGACAATACTGATATGGATATGGGTGATATTACGGCTGAATAGTTATGAATAATTATGGAAAGGACGAGTCAACATAAAATATAGTATGACTTGTCTTTTTTTATGTAAGAGAAAAGCGGCAGATAAAATTTATTTGCCGCTAACTCAATTTATATTAATATGGGGAGGAAAGAGTGTGGCTTATTTTCACTTTCTTAGATCCATTATAGTTTTAAATTATGAGTAAAGTATGAAGATAATAAAAATTATTTGTTAACATTTTCGTTCATATTTACAGAATGGAGTTTAATGGCATATGAATTATAAACTATTAGTAGATACTGCCATGCTGGCCGGTGAAATCATGCTGTCAGGAGGGGCGGAAACTTACCGGGTGGAAGACACCATGTGCAGAATATTAAAGATATCCGGTTTTGAAAAGACGGAGACCTTCGTAACACCTACGGGTATTTTTTTAACGTTGGGAGATTCTAATATTGATTCCATAACTGTTGTAAAGAGAGTGGACAACCGGATTATCAACATTTCCCATATATATGAAACCAATAATGTATCAAGAAAATTGTGCAATGGAACAATCACTTTGGAAGAAGCGTATGATGAATTAAAAAATATTAAAAACAGGGAGCAAAACAGCAGAATTGCAAATTACCTTTGCACCATGCTGGCTTCATTAGCCTTTACAATTCTATTGGGCGGTGATTGGTTAAACAGTATTATAGCAGGTCTGAACGGAAGCCTGATTGTAGTAATTCTAATTATTACAAGGAAGGTTAAAATTAATTCATTTGTTAAGAATCTGGTGGCTTCTATTTTAATAGCTTTTAACAGCATGTTTTTTTTGTACAAATTTGGCTCAGCCATCCAGCTGGACACCCTGATTGGTGGGTCTGTTATGCCGTTGTTACCGGGAGTGGCTATTACCAATGCAATCAGGGATACCTTGCAGGGAGATTATATGTCAGGCGGTGCCAGGGCTATTGAAGCCTTTGTTTCTGCAACTTCTACAGCGGCCGGGATTGGTATTGGGATGGCATTTTATTCTTTTGTGGCAGGAGGTATAGCCTTATGATTTTAATACAGGTAATAGGTGCTTTTGTTGCAGTTATTTCCATTGCCATAACAATTGGCGTCCCAAGAAAATTTCTGGGGTATTCCGGGTTGGTTGGTGCAGTAGGCTGGTTGGTATACTTATTGCTTGGAGATGCCGGCTGCTCTACGGTTGCAGGTATGTTTCTGGCTGCTTTGGCAGTAGCTTTGATTTCCCATAGTTTTGCCCGTATAATGAAAACGCCGGTTACTTTATTTCTGATTGCCGGGATTTTGCCCCTGGTGCCGGGAGTAGGAATGTATCGGATTGTTTATAATCTTATTACCAATAATAATACCTTAGCAGGTTTCTATTTTAGTGAAACGATGCAAATAGCAGGTATGATTGCGTTGGCAATTTTTATTATGGATACCATATTTCGAATTTTCCAGAAGAATTAACCACTACATTCTTTTCTTGCAATTCAAAGTAAATATAGGTAAAATAATTATACTTGCTTCATAAAAAAATGAATTCTGCAAAAGAGGCAGGAGATTACAAACAGAGAAGGTTCCAGATATGATTTGGGATATTGATAGGAGTTAAAATGAGGATTGGACTGTTACGGCATTTTAAGGTAAACTGCCCGCATAAGAAAATGATGACTTCTAAGGAATTTCGAGGATGGTCAGAGCGTTACGAGACTTCAAAAGTAATAAAAAAACAAGTAGATATGTATGGTATTGAATGGAATATCTGTTATGTCAGTGATCTGCCAAGAGCGATAACCACTGCAAAAGAGGTTTACAGCGGCAACCTGAATATCGATAAATTATTAAGGGAAGTAGATAATGCCCCTTTTATTCATTCGGAAAGATTACGGCTTCCTTTTGAAATATGGCATATCTGTGGAAGATTGGCCTGGTTTTTTAAATCAAAAAGTCAGCCGGAGACTGTTGAGGGAACCAGAAAAAGAATTAATGCTTTTTTAGACCGGATAGATTGGTCAAAAGAAAATATATTAATTGTATTCCATGGATTTATGTTATTTAATTTTCAAAGAGAACTGCGTAAAAAGGGTTTTAAGGGTGAAAAAGTAAAGTTTGTTAAAAATGGTGTTTTATATCAATATATCCGTGAAGAATTATAAACGAACTTCGTTTATGCCATGGGAGCCAGTATGAAGATAACGATTATAGGCGTAGGTAAAATTAAAGAAAAGTATTTTGCATCGGCAATTGAAGAATATGTAAAGCGATTGAGCCGTTATTGCAAATTAGAAATTATTGAAGTAAATGATGAAAAAACACCCGATCAGGCAAGTGAGGCAGAAGAAAATCAGATAAAGAGAGCGGAAGGTGAGAGGATTCTAAAATACATAAAGAATGGAGCTTATCTTATAGTACTTGCGATTGAGGGAAGCATGCTGTCATCGACAGAGCTTGCAGTCCGAATACAGCAGTTGGGAGTGAGGAGCTGCAGTCATATTATTTTCGTAATCGGCGGTTCCTTGGGATTAAGCAATGAAGTTTTATCAAGAGCCGATTGTAAATTAAGCTTTTCGGAGATGACATTTCCCCACCAGATGATGCGTGTAATATTATTGGAACAGATATATCGGGCTTACCGGATTAATTCCAATGAGCCTTATCATAAATAAAATTTTAACTTAAGGTTCGGAATTTTAAATATCCAATGAGTTTTTATAATTGAAAGGCACAGGTGTTTTGATGAATATATATTTAATAAGACATGGAAGGCAAAACAGTACATTATGTAATGTAAATGCGGGCTTAGGTGAGGAAGGGTATCAGCAGGCAGACCTGCTTGGCAAGCGTCTGCGTTCTTATGAGATTGATGCTTTATATTCCAGTCACCTGATCCGGGCGGTACAAACAGCGGAAGTAATCAATCTATATATCAGGAAGGCTCATAACATAAGGGAAAATATTGCTGAAATATCCTTTGGGAATCTGGAGGGCAACACTAATGAATACATCCAGGAACACTTTGCTGATTTTAAAGCGGAACAGATGGAGCTGAAAGAGGATATACCTTATCCTGGCGGAGAATGCGGCAGGGATGTTTTTAAAAGAGCAATGGTTACGATGGAAGAGATTATTCAAAGCGGTAAAAGTAATATTGCGGTAGTAACCCATGGAGGAGTTATTCGTGCTTTGCTTGCCGGCTTATTAGGCTTGGATATGAGCAAAAAATTATTGTTTGGAGCTTCTCTTGAAAATAGCAGTATTACAGAATTAAAGTATGATGAGAAATATGAGAGATTTTACCTTCAGCGGTTTAATGATTTTGGGCATCTGGAAGCGGCAGCGGAATTGTTACGGTATAATTGGTAAAAAGGGATGATGCAGAGAAAAAGTAAGTCACCCCTTTTTTGTTATTCTCAAAAGCTTTAAAAAAACATATGCTCTATAAAAATCCTAAATCCGATAAACAGCAAGATGCTGCCACCGAAAATCTCAGCTTTTTCTTTTAATAAGAAGTCAAATTTTTTCCCAAGAAAGGATCCGAATAAACTGCAAAAAAAAGTGATGCTCCCTATACAGGAAACGGCCAGGGTAATATTTGTTCCCATAACAGCAAAACTGATGCCGATGGCCAGTGCGTCAATGCTTGTTGCAATGCCTTGTGTTAACAGAAGCTTCCGGGTAAAGATATCTGTTTTGCAGAAATTATCCGGATTCCGATATGTCTTAATACCTTCCGCAATCATATTGACACCGATAGAGCTTAATAAAAACAAGGCTATCCAGTGGTCTAAATAGGAAATTGTTTCAAGAAAAGAACTGCTGATTAAATAACCTATAACGGGCATGACTGCCTGAAACAGGCCCAAGGTAAAAGCACTAATAAATGCTTCTTTGCGCCTGAATTTTTTATAACATAATCCATTTGTTACAGACACGGCAAACGCATCCATTGCAACTCCAAATGACAGTAATATAATTGTAATAAACCCCATGCGGCGACCTCCTAAATATAACCGGCTTCAAAAGCCCCTGTTTTTTGCAGCCGAATCAAATGCAAGAGGATATTCAGGTTACCTTCCTGCTGCAATTATCATTACAGTAAAAATATACCATAAATCAACATCAGCAACAAGACTGATATTTGGAAGAAATAGGTTTACAGGCATGTTTATTTTAAATATACGGGAAGAGTGGAATATACTTTAAAGGAGGTGAATATAATCATTTATAATGGAGAAAAATTGTCGGTAGCCGGTCAAAACGGAGCAGGAAAAATTACTTTTATCAAACCGTTATGCAGACTGTATACAGCGGACAAAGGCGAAATCTTTTTAAATGACATGTACATCACAGGAACTTATAAACCAAAATGGCAAATATGCGCAGTTGTAGAACATACAGGCGCAGTATTGTGCTTAGAATACTGGTGTAGTATACCAGCTTAAGGAAAGGAGAAATAGCATGGCAAAAAAAGTTCTGGAAACAAAGGAAAAAGTCCGTGTTAAAAAACGAAGGGGCAGTAAACTGATCAAGTTTATTTTTACTTATGCTGTAGTACGTACAACCATAAAAATTGCAGGGATTCTGGTAGATAAATATAACGAAGGAGGCTATGTTTCCCAAGACGGAGACATACTTAAATATTCCGTTGCATTTAACGGACGTAATGTTAAAATCGAGAATGAAACTTTTAAAGGTGCTGTAATCAATACCATTTGCAGCGGCATGAAGATGGATCTTGGAAATGCGGATATTGAAGATGATGTGGATATTTACTGTAAAAATCTTATGGGTGGCATTAGTATAATAGTTCCGGAGAATGTAAAGGTAGATATTACAGCTAAGTCAGTATTTGGCAGTGTAGCAAATAATGTGCCATACGTTGAGAATGAAACTGCTCCTATCATTCATATTCATGCAGATAATATTATGGCAGGGATTGAAGTAAAAGGGAAGGAACCACCCTCCAGTATCCAGTGAGAGGTAATAAAGGCAGAGGATATATAGGATAAAAAATGGAGCAAAAACCGTAGTTAATGGGAAAAAATAAAAAGGAAAATAAAAAGTAGTTAATAAAAAATAAAAAGATACTTGAAATTTTCCATGAACGTGGTACAATACTAAGCATTGATATAAAAGAAATTGTAACTATTCAGTCGTACCGGCTGAAAATTACGTTGATGCATACAAAACAAGTAAAAATGCACTTGTTTTGCCGCTGCCTGACCCTGCATTTTCATGAAAAACATATGAAAATAGCTTGCGGGAGATGGCGGCTGAATAGTTATAAAAATCTTATAAACATGAATTATGGAGGAAATTCTTTATGAAGAAATTATTATGTGCAATGCTTGCCATTGTTCTTACTATATCACTTGTTGCCTGCGGAACAAAACAAGATACCGGTGATACGGGAGGAACTGATAATGGAGCCTCAACAGTTGAACCGGACAGCGGTGATACGGGGGAAACTGATGGTGAAACCTCAACAGTTGAACCGGATACCGGTGATACGGAAAAGGCTGATAATGGAACCTTAATAGTTGGAACAGAACCTGGTTTTGCACCATATGAATACATGGAGGGCGATAAGGTAGTCGGTATTGATATGGATATTGCACAGGCAATAGCAGATGCGATGGGTAAAGAGTTAGAAATTAAAACCATGGATTTTGACGGAGCCTTACTTGCAGTGCAGCAGGGAAAAGTGGATTTCGTTGCTGCCGGTGTATCGGTGGATGAAAGCCGTAAAAAGGTAATGGATTTTTCCGTTGAGTATGTAAATTCCACGGAAGTTGTTGTTGTAAATAAAGATAATTCTGGGGTTTCCGGTGTAGAGGATTTAAATGATAAAATTATCGGTGTACAGCAGGGTAATATTGCAGACTTTTATGTTTCCGACAAGGAAAATGTTACACCAAAAGATATTAAGCGTTATACAAAATTTGCCCAGGCGGCAGAAGACCTGAAGAATGGAAGAATTGATTGTATTGTAATGGATTTGTATCCTGCACAGGATTTAGTAGGTGCAAATGATACCCTTGCTATTTTGGAAGGCACCTTATTTGAAGACAAATATGCGATAGCTGTTCAGAAAGGCAATACTGAGCTGTTGGACAAAATCAATGAAGTCATAAATCAATTAATTGAGGATGGCAAGGTAGAAGAATTTACTGCAAATCACACAAATGCAGGTAACTGACAGCCATAAAAAGCAATCAGTTAATCTTAATGTAAAAAGCAGCAGGCATAGGTTTGTTTTGTCTGCTGCTTATTATATGTTTTGAAAATACATAATTACTAAAAATACATAATTACTATATGTAATGGAAATAAAAAGGAGAAGTTAATTTGGATAATATAAGAGATTGGGTTGTATCACTTGGCAGTCGGTTTTACGATGCATTTATAACAGAACAAAGATATCTGTATTATTTTGAGGGGCTGAAAAAAACCCTTGAAATTTCCTTCATTGCTATCCTTATCGGTGTACTGATAGGTATATTGGTAGCAATGCTAAGAGTATCTGCTTCAAATATGAAAGGTTTGCGATGGGTAGGTACCCTATGTAACGGCTATGTTAACATAATCCGGGGAACCCCTGTCATATTACAGCTGCTGATCATATAT
>JAATEU010000172.1 GCA_015655565.1 Clostridiales bacterium | reverse complement strand
GGTTTTTATGGTGAAAATATCGCAAGTTATTCGGATAAAATGTCCTGGTATCAGGGAAAACCAATATTGGAAGCCATTGATGAGATACCAAAAGATAAAGATATATCCTACAAGCCCCTTCGTTTTCCGATTCAGGACGTCTATAAATTTGACAGCAGAAGAATCATTGTAGGCAGAGTTGAAGCAGGAACCCTGAAAGCAGGCGATGAAATCCATATTTCCCCCGGCAATAAAACCACCAGAGTAAAAACAATAGAAACCTGGGCCCCAAAAGATCAGACGGAGGTAGTATCTGCCGGACAATCGGTGGGAATCACCGTGGAAGATGAATTTTTTAATAAACGCGGCGAGATTATCAGCCATAAGGACGCCATACCCGTGGTTTCCAACCGATTCCGTGCCAATGTATTCTGGATGGGAAAAAATGATCTGGTCATCGGCAAGAAGTATAAAATTAAGCTGGCAACGGCCGAAGTGGAAGCAGAGATTAAATCCATCCTGAAAGTAATTGATGCCAGTACCTTATCCGGCGAAGAGAAGGCTGTGCGGGTAAAAATAAATGATGTTGCGGAAATTATTGTGGAAACAAAGGAGCCGGTAGCTTTTGATGAATTCAGGCACAGTAAGGCAACCGGGCGCTTTGTTATTGTTGACGGATATGATGTGGCGGGCGGCGGTATTATTTCAAAAGCAGAGCAGGCTGTTAATTTAAAGGGCGGCTTTATTAAAGAAGACTTATATTTAAACAGCAGGATTTTTGAAGAATATTATTACAGTGTGGGGGATAGCAGCATTAAAAATGTTCAGACTGATAATAAGCTATATTATGTGGGAGATGAGATTTCTACGGCCGGTGATACCTATGCTTATCCGGATTCCTTTCATATTATCGGCATCCGTGATGGTGTTGTGGTAAAAATACGGAATAAAACAGTGGAAGACATCCTTCCCCTTGAGAACTATACCTATGACAATCTGCCTTTAATCAATGCCAGGGGTTTTGGCATCCGGATAAATAATAAGGAACAGTTTGAACAATTAATGAAGGAACGTAATGATAAACCTGAAAATATAACCAGGGATGTTGAATTTTCCAACCAATGGTTTTCTCTGGATCAATATAAGCATATAAAATTTAACGAGGATTCTGTCTATGGGATTGAATATAATATATAAATGGGTATCAATCAGGCTTCTGTAAATTCCGGCAATTTACTTCCAGGTATGGAAAATGGTGAAATCCGGTATCGATTTTTTTCATTTTATGTGATAAAATATTTGCATATTCAGCCGCGCCGGTTTAAAGTTGTTTTTGATGAACACAAAACAAGTAAAAACACATTTGCTGCGCCGCCTGACCCGCATTTTCATGAAAAGCGTATGAAAATAGTGTGGAAGAGACAGCGACTGAATCGTTATGAAAAAATTAATATTATATGAAATGGAGTTCTCTATGATAGAAAGCGTTGTATTTTATATGGATGGCGTACTTTTTGATACGGAAAGAGTTTGTACGGATGCCTGGTATCAGGCTGGAAAAGAAATGGACATTCCGGATATGGGTATTGTGGCAGCCGGATGTGTGGGATTAAATTCCAAGGATACCAGGCAATTCTTTATGAATCAATATGGAAAAGAATTCCCATATGAAGAGTTTATGAAACGTACTTCACAACTGTTTCATAAGACAATAGAAACAGAAGGGCTGCCAATAAAACCCGGTGTATTTGAATTACTTAAGTTCCTGCAGGACAATCATTATAAGATAGCCTTAGCAACTTCAACCAATAAGGCAAGTGCGGTGGAATACCTTGAAGAAGCCGGAATTATAAACTATTTTGAAATTATTGTAACCGGCGATATGGTTAGACACGGGAAACCGGATCCTGAGATTTATTTAACGGCCTGCAGGAAATTAGGTTCTTTACCTGAATTATGTATTGCAATAGAAGATTCCCCAAATGGATTAAAATCCGCATTTCATGCCGGGCTGAAGCCGATAATGGTTCCGGATTTAATTGAGCCTGCAAAAGATTTGAAGAAGCTGTTATATGGTAAATTTGAATCTTTATTTGGCGTGATGAATTATTTGCAGAGTTTAAGTACTAAGCAGTATCCTCATTGAAAATATTATTATATGGTTAAATAAGTGAAATTAAATTTCCGGTACTTCGCAGGTGTAATACCTTTATATTTTTTAAAAGCTTTAATGAAATAACTTAAATCATTAAAACCGCAATTAAAGGAAATATCAGTTATGGACGTGTCTGTATTAAGCAATTGGTAACAGGCACGTTCAATTCTGTAATAGTTTAAATAATCAATGGGACTTTTATGGGTCATTTCCTGAAAGAAGCGGCAGAAATATTTTGGCGACATACCCGCTGCTTTGGATAACTGCTCCAGAGTAATAACGGAGGAGTAGGAACTTTCAATCACTTCCAAAGCCTGTTTTAATTGCAGAATTCTTCTGTGGTTTTGCTGTGTTTGCAAGGAATCCGTCACATAATCGCCATTTTCCAGAATATTGCCTAACAGTTGATAAAGACAGCCTTGTGTTATTAATTGGTAGCCAGAGCTTTTCCTGTCTAAGACATCAAATAACTGCCAGGCCGTTCTATGAAGTTCCGTTAAGCCTTCCGGAAAATATTCTTTTATATTTATGGCATGGCTCATGATTTCCTTTATATATTTCTGACAGACACTGTCTTTATTCATTAACATCTTCATATCAAATACGATACATTCATATATGCAGTTCTCAGGTATTCCGGCATGAAGGGTGCCGCTGTTGATAAAAATGATGTCTCCTTGTTCTGCCCGGAATTCCTTTTCGTCCAGGGAAATTATAAATGTACCTTCTAAAATACGAATAATTTCATATTCTACATGCCAGTGATAGGGCATGGCATATTGGGGGTGCTGGCTGTCAATATGGTAGAACTCTATAGGGAAATCAAAGGAGCCGCGTATTTTTCCTTCATTATAGTCAATGTATTGCATAAGCCTCCATCAATGTGAATATTGTTATATTTTTTGCTATTATAACACAAGTAATACCGGCTTTTCAATAGTATATTAAAATAGAGGGAAACTTTAATAAGATATGGAACTTTGGAGATTATAATTATTATTTTAACGGAGGTATGTAAAATGGCAAAAAGCAGATTAATCGGTGATTATCCGGTAATCGGAATCAGACCGACTATTGATGGACGCAGGGGTGTGCTAAAGGTCAGGGAATCCCTGGAAGAACAGACACTGAATATGGCAAAGGCAGCGGCAGAACTTTTTACTAAGAACCTGAAATATTCCGATGGGGAACCGGTGAAGGTTATTATTGCCGATACTACTATCGGACGTGTGGCGGAGGCGGCAGCCTGTGCGGATAAATTTAAAAAAGCAGGCGTGGATATTACCATTACGGTAACTCCATGCTGGTGTTACGGTTCGGAAACCATGGATATGGATCCCATGACAATTAAAGGTGTCTGGGGATTTAACGGAACAGAAAGACCGGGAGCAGTATATCTGGCGGCGGTTTTAGCCGGACATGCACAAAAGGGCCTTCCTGCCTTTGGAATTTACGGACATGATGTACAGAGTGCGGATGATGCAGAGATTCCGGCGGATGTACGGGAAAAGTTACTGCGTTTCGGTCGTGCGGCGGTGGCGGCGGCTACCATGCGAGGAAAATCCTATTTACAGATCGGATCTATCTGTATGGGAATCGCCGGTTCCATTATTAATCCGGAATTTTTTGAAGAATATCTGGGAATGCGGATTGAATCCGTGGATGAGGTGGAAATCATCCGCAGAATGATGGAAGAAATCTATGATAAAGCCGAATATGAAAAAGCTTTGGCCTGGGCGAAGGCAAATTGTCCGGAAGGCTTTGACAAGAATCCTGCCGACATTCAAAAATCACCGGAACAAAAAGAAAAGGATTGGGAATTTGTCGTTAAGATGATGTGCATCATTAAGGATTTATATAACGGCAATTCAAATCTGCCCAAAGAGGCAAAGGAAGAAAGTACAGGGCATAATGCCATTGCCGGAGGTTTCCAGGGGCAAAGGCAGTGGACGGACTTTTATCCGAACTGCGATTTTCCGGAAGCCATGTTAAATTCCTCCTTTGACTGGGAAGGAGCCAGAGAGCCTTATATCCTTGCAACGGAAAATGATACCTTGAATGGGGCAGGCATGTTATTTGGCAAATTGCTTACCAATACGGCCCAGATTTTTGCGGATGTAAGAACCTATTGGAGCCCGGAGGCGGTAAAGAAAGCGACCGGTTATGAGTTAGAAGGAGTGGCAAAGGCTTCAAAAGGCTTTATTCACCTAATTAATTCCGGTGCGGCCTGCATTGATGCCTGCGGTGAGGTTAAGGATGCCGGGGGCAACGGCATTATCAAGCCTTTCTGGGAAATGACGGAAGCTGACCAGAAGGCCTGCCTTGCCGCAACTACATGGAATGCGGCGGATATTGGCTATTTCAGGGGCGGCGGCTATTCCTCCAGGTTTTTAACCAGAAGTGAAATGCCGGTTACCATGATGCGTTTGAATATTGTTAAGGGATTAGGTCCGGTAGTGCAGTTAGTGGAAGGATATACCGTAAACCTGCCGGAGGAAGTATCGGATAAATTGTGGAAAAGAACCGATTATACCTGGCCATGTACCTGGTTTGCCCCAAGACTTACAGATGCCGGTGCATTTAAGTCCGCTTATGACGTAATGAACAACTGGGGAGCGAATCATGGCGCCATCAGTTATGGTCATATCGGCGCAGACTTAATTACTTTATGTTCCATGTTAAGAATACCGGTGTGTATGCATAACGTGCCGGAAGGTAAGATTTTCAGACCGGCCTCCTGGAATGCTTTTGGTATGGACAAGGAAGGACAGGATTACAGGGCTTGTGAGGCTTACGGACCACTTTATAAATAGGAGGATTTTGCCGTGAAAAAAGTATTGGCATTTGATTTTGGTGCTTCCGGCGGAAGAGCTATGCTTGGCGGTTATGACGGTACCTCGGTTCAGTTAAAGGAAATCCACCGGTTTTCCAATGATCCGGTTATTTTAAACGGTACAATGTACTGGGATGTCCTCCGGCTGTTTTATGAAATTAAGCAGGGATTATTAAAAGCGAAGCACGAATCGGAATTCGACAGCATCGGAATTGATACCTGGGGTGTTGATTTCGGCCTTCTTGATAAAAATGGGAATTTACTGGAAAACCCGGTGCATTACAGAGATAAGCGTACCCGGGGGATGCTTGATAAAAGTTTTGAAAAACTTCCCAAGGCAGAGTTTTACAGTATAACAGGTAATCAGTTTATGGAGCTTAATACTGCATTTCAGCTGCTTTCCGTGGTTGAGGACAGGCCGGAGGTATTAGAGCGTGCGGATAAAATGCTCTTAATGCCGGACTTATTCAATTATATGTTAACCGGAGAAAAAGCGGCGGAGTATTCCATTGCCTCAACAACACAG
>JAATEU010000345.1 GCA_015655565.1 Clostridiales bacterium | reverse complement strand
CGCTCAGTACTGCCCCACCATGTAACACGCAATGTCAGCTTTTCGTCGTTGTCAGAAACATCAGTATCTTTCGTATCATCAGAACTGGTGGAACTGTCAGAACCTGGAGTTTCTACTTTATCGCCTGTACTTGAATTGCAAGCGGAGAAAAGTGTAACTGCCATACAATAAATTAATAAAAGAGCTGAAATTTTCCTACCTTTTTTCATTTTTTTCCTCCTTTTTTCGGACCGCTTTTATTTTATTTCCTCTTTTGCCGTCCGCTTCACAAAAGAAATTTATATGTAACATTTTGAGTTACTACACCTTACAATTACCATTCATACATTTCCTGTGTTTTATTTATCCTCTTCTCCCCGTGCCAGTTTCACATGCGAATCAGCCATCTCATATCCTGCTGCCTGTGCACAGGCTGTATTTAAATCAAGTGCTGTTACGGCCGCTGCTGTAATTTCTGCCAGTCTCATTACATTTTTGTTATCATCAATACTCTTTCCGAAACCACCGCATCCTATCATCTGTAATGCCTCTTTGGCCGTTCCGAACATGGTGCCGCCGCCAATTGCAGCCAGCTCCATACATGGAAGACTAACCATAAAATGCAATCCGTCATCTTTTGCATCTGCTTGAACAAAACAGCCTGCTGATGTAATAACATGAGCCAGATCCTGACCAGTTGCCGCATATACTGCTGCTAATGCATTCGCTGCATTCACATTGAAGCCGCTAAGGGTTCCGCTTAAGGCGGATCCAAGATAACATTTATGGAACACTATCTTTTCAACACTTCTCGGATTTACTCCCTCCTTAAATACTACCTTTAAAACTTCTGCGGGGATGAATACCTCGGTCTCAACTGCCTTACCACGATTATTCAAGACATTAATATGATTTGCCTTTTTATCCGTACACAGATTGCTGCTGATGGTTACCAGACGCCAATCCGGTAATTTTTTTAGCAGCGCTCTTATAATGTCAGCAGAAGCTTTCGTAACACCATTCATACCCATAGCGTCTCCGGTTTTAAATATCATACGCAGGAATATCTTAGTACCTAACTGATACGGATCAATTTTCTCCAATCTTACAAAAGGATCCTTACAGTAACTTCCGAGTTCTTTTAATAATTCCATGTCAGTCTGAACCTGTTCACACAGTCGACGGCCTGCATAAATATCAGGAGCTTCAATCAACGGTGCACGTGTCATTCCATCAAAATGTACTATCGTATTTAAACCTCCGGCCATATTAATCGCTTTCATACCTCTTTGAACGCCGGCAATCAAAGCAGCTTCATTTGTAGCCATCGGTATGCATATTTTTTCACTCACATATTGACCATTAATCTGAAGAGGTCCTGCAAAACCCATAGGAATCGTAGCTGCACCTATTTTCCCTTCTATTCCTGACAGAATTCGCTCTCCACCTACCAGTGTGCAGTTATCAATTCTGGTATTTTTGATTTGAGGAAGGGAAACTCCCGTACTATTTTCAATCGTTTCACATCGGATAACTGCAGCATCATGGCATGCATCTTTTACCATTGTGGGATCCGAATGATATATTTCTACAAAAACGGCAGTTTCCAAATGCTGTGTTTTTATTTCACCGTTAACATACCGCTCTTTAATGTTTTGTAATCTTACGTCCATAATGTGCCCCCTATTTACATTTCTGATATAATAAAGTACTTAACGTCTGTGCATACTTTCCTGCTTCAATAATCTTCTCCAGATCAATGCCGGTTTGTATACCCATACGATGGAACATTTCAACCAGTACTTCTGTCTGACAGTTTCCTTTTGCACCCGGTGCATAAGGACAACCTCCCAGACCTCCTGCAGCTCCGTCAAAAATTGTTATTCCGGCCTGCAGCGACGCTAAGTTGTTGGCAAATTCCAATCCGTTAAACTTATGATAATGTACTGCCAGCTTAGCTTTTCTCAGCTTCTCTTTAATCATTTTCGGTATCTCATAGGCTGTGTTAGGATTTGCCATCCCGGTTGTATCTCCAAGTGATATTTCATAAGAGCCAAAGCTCTCCAGTGCAAGTGCAATTTCCAACGCTTTCTCTGCCGACATTGCACCTTCCATAGGGCAGCCAAAAACCGTTGCAATATAGGAACGTACTTTGACCCCTTCTTTCGCTGCTATCCGGTTCATTTCTTCAATCACTTTTAAGGTCTCACTCACCTTATTATTTAAGTTTTCCTTATTATGGCTTTCACTTGTGCTGATAATTGTCACGACTTCTTTCAAACCACAATCTAAGGCGCGTTCAAAGCCCTTCATGTTAGGAACCAGTGCATTATAGGAAATGCCCCCCTTCGGCTCAATCGCATCAATAATTTCCTTTGCATCTGACATCTGTGGTACCCACTTGGGATGTACAAAAGATGTGAGCTCAATTCGTTTGCAGCCAGCATCCTCAAGCTTATGGATAAGCTCCAGCTTTTTTTCTGTTGGCACAAACACCGGTTCCGGCTGTAATCCATCTCTTGGTCCTACTTCAAATATTGATACTTCTTTGGGAAACTCAGAAATACTACTCATTATTATTTCTCCTTTTTAATATATTTATTCCGGAATCATAACAGCCCTTCCATTTATATCATTGAATATATCAAGCGCTGTATTATAATCCTTTAATGGAATTACACTACCTACATAAGCAGATAAATCGAGTTTGTTATTCTTAAGCAATAGCATAAGCTGCTCCCATGTATTGTACATATGTCTGCCAAATATTCCTGTGATTTTTAACTCTCTGTAAACTACTCTGTACATATAATCCGAAATAGTAAGTTCAGCACCAACCATCCCTACATGCACCAGCTGTCCGGCTGTTGCCAGAGCATCGATAGCCTGATTGATTACTCTGCTATTACCTGTAAAATCAACAATACATTCCACGCCAATACCCTTCGTTTCTTCTTTGATTCGTGCTGCAAAATTCTCTTTTTTTCCATTAATCGCAATATCTGCTCCCCGTGTAAGAGAATAATTCAACCTGCTTTCATTGACATCAAGGGAAAATACCTTTACTGCTCCCAGAACTTTTGCCAATTCGCATGCCATTAGCCCAATGGTTCCAACTCCCAGGATTGCAACCGTTTTTCCGCTCGGATTAGCTTTCTGCAAACTGTGTAAGGCGGTTCCAAGAGGTTCAAGCAACGACATCTGAACATAATCCGCATCCTTATCGAGCTTAATTGCTGATACTTCAGGCAGACGGATATATTCTGCAAAGCAGCCATCAACATTTCTTCCAAGGACGCCCATCCCGTTGGTGCAGATATGGCTGTTTCCAGTCCTGCATTCATGGCAATAGCCACAAGGAATATGTGTTTCACCCGCAACCTTATCTCCCGGTTTGAAATTCTTCACAAGACTTCCTGCCTTAACAACTTCACCTGCAAATTCATGTCCCAGGGTAAATGGTGTTTTCAAATTAGCTACAAGCGATGACCATTCGAAGACTTCAACATCTGACTTGCACATTGCAGTTGCTTTCACTTTTACCAGTAAATCATGTTCACTGATTTCGGGAATCGAAACTTCTACAAATTCCGCTCCCGGTCCTGCTTTTGTTTTTCTCAATGCCTGCATCGTATGCCTCCTGTTCGTTCTATTAATAATAAGCTGGTACAGCATTGCATAGATTTCAGTGAATTCAGCACCCGCTATTTACGCAATGCTGTACTAGTCAATTCTCCACATTTTCGCTAAATCACTTCACTATGAAATCGCAGAAGTTCTCGGAAAGAATATTGCCTTCCATTGAAGTTATATTCATAATCACTTTAAACTTGTGCCCTGCGAATTCATTGCGCAAAGGTAAAACGATATGGTCAGGAACCTCCGAGGAGTCCGGTAATAGATCAAGAATGATTTTATTAGAGGCAACTACTGAGTCACTATCCAAGTCGACCACTCTCCAAGATATGGCTGCTCCCTTAATCTCATCATAATGATCATTTATCACCCATACCCGTGCGGTAAATGTTTTGCCTGCCTCAAATATCTTTTCCCGTCCCAACAGATATGGATGCATTGATGGCTCAATGCTT
>JAATEU010000240.1 GCA_015655565.1 Clostridiales bacterium | reverse complement strand
GATTTTAAAATCTTATTTTTCACTATATTTAATGGATTTATTAACAAAAACGCATATTAAATTATTTTATATGGGGGCTGTTGCAAATAGTTTTAAGGAACCCTAACTAACTGTATTATTTTATACACCAACTTCTTTCAATAAAGTAATTAAGCTATTTTGCAACAGACTCTTCAAAAATCGAAGGGCAAGGATATTAAAATGAACAAGAAAAAGAAGAAAAAAAGGCTGAAAGTTAAAATACTGATATTTATTGACCTGTTACTGCTCTTAATAGTCGCAGGTTTTGGTTATTTTATTTACATAGCAAATAAAATGCAACTGGATACTTCAGGTGATGATTCCATTGTTGTAAATGATATTGATAGTGATGATATCGGCGGTTACCGCAACATTGCAATCTTTGGGGTCGATTCCAGGGATAAGACCCTGGAGAAAAGCACCCACAGTGATACCATTATCATTGCAAGTATAAATAAGAAAACAAAAGATATTAAATTAGCCTCCATTTACCGTGATACCTATGTCGATATCCCGGATAAAGGATTTGACAAAATAAATGCCGCTTATTTTAAAGGTGGCTATCCTATGGCTTTGAATACCATAAATACCAACTTTGACCTGGATATTAAGGAATTTGTTACGGTCAATTTTAATGCCGTCTGTGAGGTAATCGATCTGTTAGGCGGTATCACTTTAGATATAACGGATGAAGAATTAAAATATGTCAATGGCTACACAAAAGAACTGAACAAAATTAATGGAACCGATGTAGGTAAGCTGAAATCGTCCGGGACACAATTGGTAAATGGTACCCATGCAACTGCCTATGCAAGAATAAGATATACTTCAGGAGGGGATTTTAAACGCACCGAGCGTCAGAGAATAGTTATCAGTAAAATCTTTGAAAAAGCAAAGTCCGCTGACCTCTTAACCATTAATTCCATCATAAATGAAATATTTCCTCAAATTTATACCAACCTGGATTCCATAAATATGTTAAGTCTTGCTAAGGATATTCTTTCTTATAACATTGTGGATGAAACCGGATTCCCTTTTGAAAAGTCAGCAGAGTATTATAAGAAGGTATCTTATGTTTTCCCCATTGATTTAGCTGCCAATGTAACAGAACTTCATAAATTTTTATTTGAAGCCGAAGCCTATGTGCCATCGGCAAAGGTTCAGGAAACAAGTGGGAAAATACTGGAAATTACAGGTAAATAGAATTATTAATTATTTAGATGTATGTTCTTTTACCTTTCCGATATTTCCATTAATTCTTTTGTTCTTGCCATAATAATAGGCCTCCCATGATTTTATTTTATCATAGAAAGCCTATTATGCTTTTTCTTATTTATAGAGTTTTCTTCACACCTTCTAATTTCCTAAGTTTTCTCCATTTGAATCTATAACTTTTTGATACCAGAAAAATGAATCTTTTTTGATACGTTGATTCGTTCCATTCCCTTTATTATCCAAGTCCACGTATATAAAGCCATACCGTTTCTTCATCTCCCCTGTTGACGCGCTTACAATATCAATTGGTCCCCAAGGAGTAAAGCCCATTAAATCAACGCCATCCTCCTCTATGGCCTTTTTAAATTGTCCGATATGCGATTTCAAATATTCAATTCTATAAGTATCGTGAATTCTTCCATCTTCTACCTTATCATTTGCACCTAATCCACATTCAACAATAAATACCGGCTTTTGATATCTTCCATACAGTTTATTTAAGGTTATTCTCATACCGACGGGATCTATCGTCCACCCCCACTGAGATATTTCCAAATATGGATTTTTAACACCTTTTAGTATTTTTTTTGCTGCAGTATTGCTTTCCGCTTTAGGATTAGCGCTGACAGTCTCGCTCATATAGTAACTAAACCCTACATAATCTACAACTCCTGCCAGTAACGTTTTTTCATCTCCAGACTGCATTTCAATTTCAATATGTTTCCTTCTCCAATAACTCTTCATGGAGGATGGATAATAACCTCTCACCTGAACGTCAGTGCAGAAATATAAGCCTTTATAAGTCTTGTTTGATTCAATGGTATCCTCCGGATTGCATGTTTCCGGATAATTCAGAATAAATCCTGTCATACTGCCTATTTTAAAATCAGGGTTAATAGCATGGCCTATAATTACAGCCCTTGCACTTGCTAAAAATTGATGATGCATTGTTTGGTATATGACGGTTTCATTTTCCAATTGCTCATCTAAAATCAACCCGCCCGATAAATACGGTAAAAGCTGATATTCATATTTCAGCATGTTATTAATCTCATTAAACGTCATCCAGTATTTTACTTTCTCCTTATATCTGGTGAAAATAGTAATGCAATAACGCTCGAACAACTCGATCAACTCTCTGTTAATCCATCCGCCATATTTGCTGACGAGATTAAGCGGCATGTCATTATGCAATATCGTAACAACTGGTTCTATATGATATTTCAGCATCTCATCAAACAAACCGTCATAAAATTCCAGACCTTTTTGATTTGGTTCGATTTCATCGCCATTTGGATAAATCCGCGTCCAGGCAATTGAAACCCTTAAGCATTTAAATCCCATTTCGGCAAATAATTTGATGTCTTCTTTATAATAATGGTAGAAATCTATCGCATGATGGCTGGGGTAATAATAACCCTCCTGCACTTTATTATGAATTAATCTGTCTTTATTATATCCGGCATCTGTCAGTACATCTGATACGCTTAATCCTTTTCCGTCTGCATCATAAGCGCCCTCGCATTGATGTGCTGCAAGTGCACCTCCCCACAAAAAACCTTCAGGAAGCATTCCCATATCTCAGCCCTCCACTTTTTTTAATCTTTGATTGATTATCTCAAACATCTCAATTATTTTTTCCGATAACTCATATTCTGATTTTACAGTCATAAGAGTATCCATTCCATGTGCAAATAACACACAGTAACCCTGTGGTTCACCCCCACATTCTTTCTGTAAAACAACTGTTTGAATTTTATGTCCTTCCAATAGTTCGTTATTTGCCTGTTCTAAAGTTTCCCTGGCCTTTGCAAACTCATTTTCTTTTGCTAAATCCAGGCTTTTTCTTATAAAAACCCTGGCATCACCGGCGTGCATAACCATTTGAATGCCGGATTGTGCCAACAGCTCTTCTTCCATTTTTATACCCATTGCATACCGCAAACTGGTTTGCGGTACTGCCACAAATAAAACATATTGAAAGAATTAATTGCGGCATTCCTTTCATAGATTATATTTTCTTTCAACCTTTCAGACATGCCGGGCGGCTTCGCCTTCCGGCACAAACAATTTATTTTTCCATGATTTTGTCATGGCTTATTAATTTATCCTTTTCCAACCTTTTTATTTCACACTTTCTTCTGGTACAGCATTGCATAGATTTCACTTAATTCAGTACCTGATATTTACGCCGGTGCTGTACTGGTTTTTTCATTTACTTTGCATATTCTGCCTTTCGTTCTTTTTCACACTCCTGCTTCTCATACACTTTAAAGAACGGCAGCCAAATCAGAAAACTGATTGCAGTAAGGATTAAGCAAAGGACAACTCCCATAACACTGCCTGTTCCAAAATAAGCCTGAATGTATATCGGTAAATACCACATCTGGAATGCCTGTGCAGGAACGGGGGCAATTCCTATTTGAAAGCTTACATACATAACAATAGGCAGAATAATAGAGTTCATCCATAACGGAATCATAAGGATCGGATTCCAAACAACCGGGGCACCAAACACTACCGGCTCGTTAATATTGAAGATTGAAGGAAATATAGTTACTCTGCCGATTGCCTTAAGCCTTCTGCTCTTTGAAAATATCATCAACAGAACCAGTGTTAATGTAGCACCTTGCCCACCTATATACATTATACCGTGGAACGTTTCCATAAGGTTTAAGCTTGTTGCCGCCTGACCTGCAACTGCCGCCGCAATATTGGCCGACATCCCATCCATCCAGATAGTCCATACGATAGGAAACAAAATCCAAGTGAATCCAAAAGAATATAAAAAACAGGTAAGGAAACTGCAAAGAATAATTCCCGGTAATGTCTGTCCTATATTTGCAATAGGTGCAAATATCCCTCGAATAAACAAACATAAATCAAATCCTGACGAATACACAATTAATCCGGCAATAAGACATACCGTAACAGGAATCAGCGCATCCACCCAGTTAACAACAATATCCGGCATCATCGTATCTTTTTTAAAGAATGAATATTTAGAAGCGATACTGAATATCCAGGCAGTAAAAATTCCTACAACAACTGAAACTATCATACCGCCTGTTCCGATTTTGTCCTGAATAAAATTAATGGTTCCGGCATCGCCGTCAAATGTTGGTATTACTATAATAAAAAACAGTGCTACACTTGTTAATGACGCTGATATTTTTAATTTCTGATTGCCTTTCTTTTCCATAACCTTCAACGGTAATAGAAATGCCAGGAATACTGCAATTAATCCAAAGGAAAATGTATTTAGCATTGAAATATCCGGCAGCCAGCTTAATATAGAAAATTTTTTCAGAACACCTACGATTGAAGCTACTGATCCCACCATTATCATAGGCAGGATACTCATGATTGATTCCTGAATGGAAGCAATATATTGATTGCCGCAAATTTTGTTTAATTTGGGAGCAAACGAATTATTCATCCAGGCAAAAAATCCCCGTTCACTCTTTTCTCCCATATTCCTTTTGTCCTCCGGTTTTATCACCGTCTCCGTTTTTTTCTCAGCTTTATGTTCCACTGTGCCCAGATAATCCAATGCCTGACTTAATGCAGCATCTCCGTTCAGCGATCCATATGCCTCTTTGTCAATGAACAAAACCGGCACCCCATAAGGTTCAACCTCTTTTTTAATACTTTCGGCATTATACTCGAGATGAGGACCAACCATTAACAAATCGGCATCCGTAATGTTGTTTAACAACTCGGCATCACTTCTCGCTACGATTTCAATTTCCAGTGACCGGCTTTTTGCAGCTTTCCTCATGCTCTGTGCCATAAAGCCGCTTGATGCGCCAGCACCGCAAACAAGTAAAATTTTCATAATCAAAAACTCCTTCCCAAATTATTTACTTATATTTTAACTGTTTTAACCGTACAAAACAAATCAGGATATGCACCGTGAATGTGCATATCCTGATTATGCGGAACACCTTATTATATTCGTAATAAACTCCTGGTAAGTCTTGCTTTGGATTACTTTATTTAAATTATTCTTTTCCATCAACAGGACAATCAGATTATCAAATACGTTTCTGAATAGCTTCAGTTCATTTTTATTGATTGTAAATAATAAGATTATGCTGACAAACTTATTCCCCCACAGTACAGGCTTATCATATAGCATAACTGACATTCCCGTTTTAAATGCATTCATTTCCATAGAATGCGGAACCGCAATAAAATCAAATGCCGTAGAAGATAACTTTTCTCTTTCTAATAATCCCTTTTCATAATCATTGTTTGCATAACCAATGTCCACCATTTCATTCATCATATAATGAATGATCGTCTCCTTATCATCAAATAAAACATTTCTATTAAAAAGTGCCGGATTTGTGACGGCAACCAACTGCTGAAGCAGGAGATCCCGTTTTCTCTTCTTTTTTATGCTTTCAATATAATTGTCTATTAAATTATAATCTTTTTCCTTGAGAAGAGAACTGATGATGACAACATTCTTATAGTTGTATAAATTTACGGGGATTGTAGATATTACAATATCCTGGTTCGTTTCATTCATTAAATCATCCTGGTTCGTCAGGACATTTTTTATTTCCAATAGATTCCCATATCTTTCCATTAGATTTTTTTCTAATTTACTTGAGAAATCATAATATTGGGGAAATACCAAAACGCATTTTAGTTTGTCCATGGAATTCTCATTTATTTCAAGCAGCGTACCAATATGAAGCGCAATATACGCTGCTTCATCCTCTGCCACGGTGTATCCTGTTTGTCTTTTTATTTCATTTGACATACTGACGGCACAATCAAACAAAAGAGGACAGCCGTTTTTTATTGTATCAATCAATGGGTTTTTATTGATGTACTGCGTTTTAGCACGAATCAGCAAATTGCTGATATGCATAGTAAATCTGATATAAAATTCCGGATCATCTGTATTGAGCAGGTAGTATTCTTTTGTGTTATTTAAAATATGATCCACCAGATTAATACATTCTTTTCCTACGATTTGCTCCAGACTATTATAATCAATATTTTTATAATCAATTCTTAAAAGCTGGCTTATCAAAAGAACGGTAAGAAGCTGCAATTCCTGTTGGTTAAATGTAATATTGTATTGTTCTTCAAAAGCTTCTGCAATTTCAACCGCCAATGACTTTTCCCTTGATTTTATATCAATGCTGCCTATCTCAAATGTCTCTGTTCTTTGAGAGAAATCCTTGCTGATTCTGTCCAGACTGATTACCAAGTCCAGGATCAGATTCACTAAGGCATAACCATTAATATAATAGTGGTATTTGTTGCATTTGCCGGTAATTACGCTTTTAATCCATTCGATATCATAATCAGCAAACACTTTTTGTATCGCCGATAAACTTAAATCATTCTTTTCAAACTCCCGATAATAGAGATTACTCATCAATCTTCTTTTATCAAATTCATTTCCTTCCAGAGCAAAAAAATCACCGGTCACTTTTAAATTCAGATTATAACTTTCGCAAATACTGCGTACATGATTCAGAACACGTTTTATTGTCGCATAACTGACAAATAGTTCTTCCGCCAAATCATTGATATTAAACGGTTCATTATTACTTCTTTTTTGCAGCAATTCTTTAATAACAAAATTTATTCTGTCTTCACCTGTTTGCGGACACGATGCACCGGCATCTTTAACAATTTTCCTGGCCTTATCTTTATTCAAAATATATCCTTTAATAGTTGATTGTATCCATTCATTATATTCGGCATTTATTTGCGAAACATATTTTTTCACGCTTCTGACAGATATCTCTAATCTGGCAGCTATGGTTGCTGCCGTCATAGGAACATCCTGTTTCATCAACAAATCAATTATCTTCTTACAATCACCTGACATTTTAAAGAGCTCCTTCAAAAAATTTTTCAATCCTGTCTAGAACGTCCGCATTAATATCATCTTTAAAAATCAACTTTATACGACTGCCGTATTTAATATTCATCTTCATGATATCTATCATTGATTTACAATTGATTTTCTTATCTTTGTATTCTAAAAAGCAGGCACCATTGCACCGGGAGAGCAACTGGTAAAGTTCCACAGCAGTTCTGGCATGGATTCCACATATTAGCTTACAGGTTAACTCTTTCTCGATCATTGTGCCCCTCCTTATTTATTTTTAATCTCGTTTCTCTGCTAAAAGCATATAAATTCCCCGCTCAAGTCTATCCAGTCCTTCTTTCAGAATTTCCCTGCTGGTAGCAAAACAGATTCTGATATAGCCTTCGGAATTGGAGCCAAAAAACTTCTCCCCTCCCGGAATCAGAACAACATTGCTGTTCTTACTAATGTAATTTACAAGTTCTTCGCTGGCCATTCCAAAGCTGCTTACATCAACATAAGCCAGATAAGTCGCCTCCGGCACCCTGCAGGAAACACCGGGCATCCCATTTACTCTTTCGCAAAGATAATTTCTCATCCCGGTCAGATGTTCCTTAAACGCATCCAGCCAATATCTTGCATCATTCATACAAGCTGTCCCTGCCACCTGGGAAAGAGAGCTGATTCCTCCCGCAGTTGTCATCACACTGGAAGCTTCAATAATCTTCTCAAATACTTTTTTGTTATTACAATAGATACAGCCGGTCCTCAGACCTGCTATTCCAAAGCTTTTGGAAAATCCGAACACGGAAAAAATCCTGTGATTCTTTGCTTTATCAACATTTAATATACTTAAAAACGGTTTTTCCGGATACACGATATCTGACCAAATCTCATCGTTCATAATCCATAAATCATACTTTTCCGCCAAATCCAGCATCCATTGCAAATCTTCTTTTCCATATAACAGTCCCAACGGATTATGAGGATTGCATAAACAAATCATCTTTGTTTTATCCGTGATATAGGACTCCAGTTTTGACAAATCTATCTTTCCGTCCACTACATTCGCAGGAAACAAAACCGGATTCGCTCCTGCATATTTAACACTTTCCTTAAACAAAAAATCCACCGG
>JAATEU010000384.1 GCA_015655565.1 Clostridiales bacterium | reverse complement strand
TTGCTGTTCTGTAATTCAAAGGCGGCAAGTGTCATCTTCCTGCGTCTTACATAATCTGACAACGGAATATTAGTTATAAATGTAAACATCCTCTGAAAATGATAAACCGAGCAGCAGGCAACCTGAGCAACCTTTTCATAATCCATTTTTTCCTGCAGATTGTTTTCAAGATAATTCATGGCATTGTTCATGTTCTCCAGCCACTTCACACGTATCTCCTCCCTCCAACTAAAATATAACGAAATTATTAATCGGCTGCCTTGCAATTTTTGCATAATACTGCAAGGTGCTTCTTAAACTCATCTGTGAAAGCACTTTGTATTGATTATTTCTCAACAACAATACCATCAAATTCAAATTTTTTAAATCGCGTCCCCTGATGTGTTAAAATTCTAAACCTGTTACTATATCTGTTTCCATATCATTTACAGTAACATAATTAAATCAGCAAACCTATTTCTATTCCAGGCTCTTTCATGCTGCATTATTACCTTCTTTTATATAAAAAATTTTGAAATACCGATACATCTTTATTAATAATTAACTCTTCCGGAAAATGTATGTCTTCCAATACGTTCCAAACAAAATCAAATCTTGCAACATCAACCGGGTCATGAGCATCACTGCTGAGCAGAACAGGAACTTCATATTGCATACAAAACCTTAACATTTTAAGGTTATTTTCACGGGCATTCATTCTTTTATTAACGGGATTTAATGAATTATTATTTAACTCCAGTAATACGGAATTCTGCTTTGCAGCTTTAACGATTGGTTCATAATCCAAGGGACAGCTGCCGTCATCCGGATGACTGATGATATCAATCCGGGGATTTTTAATTACATTTAATATAGCATCCGTGTTTTGCTCAATCGTTCCGACTCTATAACACTGCTTATGAATACCTGCAATCCGAATATCCAGTTTATCAATCAATTCCGGAGATAAACTTAAAGTACCCTTATAATCTAATATATTAATTTCGGAGCCAAGCAATAAATCAATCCCATACATTTTTCTTGGTACAACCCTCAGGTTTCCAAAATAAATATCCTCGCAGGTTCCGGGTATTCCCTTGGCATGTTCGGTTATTCCTAAAAGTTTAAGCCCTTTTTCCGATGCAGACTTAGCCATTTCACGTATGGTTCCATACGCATGTCCGCTGGCAAGTGTGTGTGTATGAACATCTAATTCAATTTTTATCATAACGTTTATTTCTATCCTTTCTTAAGCCCTTATCCGCAGCTGGAAGTTTCTCCTCCGTCTTTTCAAATCTGTTTAATAATTTTTATTACCTAAAGTTTATAATAATACATATGCTGCCAATCATCAATATTGAGTTTCAATAAATAAAAACTATCATGCTAAATATGAATTATACCCCCAATGCCGGATTCCTCAACCTGACATTTGGAATATATTCATTATGATAGTTGATAGTTTAAATATAAATATTAAATTGCATTAAATACATGACAAAAAAATTCTGCCTGTTATCCAAACCTTATATAAATCCTTATTGTCCCCTCATTTCATTCCATTGCAATCTGGTAATACCATAGTGAGCCACATCATGAAAAATTCCTTTTATTTTTACTTCCTGAATGGACAGACCTTCAAACTTCATGCCACTTTTCTCCATAACCTTTCCTGAACCTTCGTTACCAACATAATACGTTGCTTCAACACGGTTTAGTTCCAGCTCTTCAAAACAAAACTCCAAAATTGCAGTTAAAGCCTCCGTCATATATCCATGATTCCAATAACCCCGATTCAGTACATAACCAAAGCTTGCTTTTTCATGCTGGGGTTCAATACGGATATCAATACATCCGATACATTGACTGCTGCCTTTTAGTTCAAGCGCATAAGCTCCCGGTTTTGTATAATATACCATTATTGCTCTTTCTGCTCCATCTAAATCAGTTATACCCTGCCAGATTAAATACTTTAGTGTCTGCTTATCACTTCCATATGCTAAAACAGCCTCTTTATCTTTCATGGTAAATTTTCTGAGCAACAGGCGGTTGGTTTGAATTACCGGAGTCTTTCTCATAATATCATTATAATTGTTTTTCATATAATCACCTTGGACCAATACCCCTTCATAATTTTCTATATTCCATATATGATTTTTTACCGTATAATTCTTTTAATTT
>JAATEU010000072.1 GCA_015655565.1 Clostridiales bacterium | reverse complement strand
TATTCTAAGGCTTGAACTTTTACATATTTATTGATATATTATTATTACATTATTATTTTTGGAATGTGGAACTTATATGAAACCCGGTGTAATTATTTTGTTGATCATGTGGGCTGTCATAAGAGGCGCCTTGATGTTTTTAGTGATTTACGGAAGGAAACTGCAGAAGAAATCAGAAGCATCCCAGGCACAAATGAAGATTGGTGCACAGACAGTCTCAATTTTAGTTATAGATAAGAAGCGCATAAAACTTAAGGAAGCGAACCTTCCAAAGATTGTTTTAGATCAAACGCCCAGATATCTGCGTGGTTCCAAGGTTCCAATCGTAAAGGCAAAAATCGGACCTAAAATTATGACTTTAATGTGTGATGATAAGATATTTGATATAATTCCAATAAAAAAAGAAATAAAAGCAGTTATGAATGGTATCTATATCATGGACGTAAAAGGATTACGTGCTAATTTAGATGTGAAACCAGTGAAACAAAAATTCTTCCAAAGAATTAAAAATAAAATATCCAAAAATAGCAATGTATAGATAGAAAGCATTATATTAAACGAAAAACCTGTTGAGTAATTTTATTTAACAGGTTTTCTTCTTGTAACGTTTAATATAAGGCCCGTTCAAAAAATAAATATAAGGGCCTGATTCAGGCAGGCTGCATCCCATTTGTTTCCAAGAAACTAATGGCTGCATAGACCAGAAACCGTTTATGCGGCTCCTGGTTTCTGCTTTGTTCTGACAAAATGCCAATACTACTTTAGAATACAGAAAAGAACTCCTGTATCATTATACTGATTTTTATCAAATTTCTTAATTTTATGATAATCCTTTCTATCAGTCACCACCACTATTGTGGTTATGTCGTATCCTTTGCCCTTTAATAATTTACTGTCAAACTCTACAAGCGGATCTCCCACTTTAATCTTCTGGCCTTCCTTTACAAAGACTTCAAATCCTTCCCCGTTTAATTCAACAGTATCTTTTCCGATATGCACCATTATCTCAACGCCCTGTACTGTTTCTAATCCTAAGGCATGTTTTGTTGGAAACACAACCTTCACAATTCCGTCAATAGGCGATTTCACCACTTGCTCTTCGGGAAATACAGCACATCCGTCCCCAACCAGTCCTTCTGAAAATATTTCATCGCCTACATCTGATAAAGGTACCAATTTCCCTTTTAGCGGACTAAATACATTAATTTCAGTTATTTCTTCATTTCTTCTAAAAAATGTTTTACATAATGCCATTTTATATCTCCCGTCACTGTCAATCTAAATCTTCCCCGTTAGAAGCAATTACCTTCTTATACCAATCAAAAGATTTTTTCCTATACCGGTTAAGGGTCCCGTTTCCTGCATCATCTCTGTCCACATAGATAAAGCCATACCGTTTCTTCATTTCTCCGGTAGATGCTGAAACCAGATCAATACATCCCCACGGGGTATATCCCATAACCTCAACACCATCATCCGCTATCGCCTTTTTCATTTCTTTTATATGATCTCTGTGATAGTTGATTCTATAGTCATCCATTACCGTTCCATTTTCGAATTTGTCCCGTGCACCAATACCATTTTCCACAATAAAAAGTGGTAAACCGTAACGATCGTACAACTGATTTAAGGCTATTCTTAAGCCGACCGGATCAATCTGCCAATCCCACTCCGTCCTATCCAAATACGGGTTATTCTTGGCCTTGATAAACATTCCTTCCAGGCCTTCCTTATCGTAGGAGGACGTCATGGTCATATAGTAACTGAAGCCAATATAGTCTACCGTTCCCGCTTTCAGAATGTCAAAATCATCCGGTCCCGTCTGTAAAGTTACCCCTGCTTTCTCCATATCAATAAATGCATATTTAGGATATACTCCCTTGCACTGGATATCTGTAAAGAAATAGATTTCCCGCAAGTCAATTATATTTTCCATTACATCAAGAGGGTTGCAGGAATACGGATAGCGGTTAATAAATCCTGCCATCATTCCAATTTTAAAACCTGGATTTATCTTATGCCCTAAAATAACTGCTTTTGCACTTCCGACAAGTACGTTATGCATAACCTGGAACCCCGTCTGTGCATCTTCCGCCCTTGCGCCGGCATTAACATAGGTTCCAATAAACTTTCCGTAGCACATACCGTTAATTTCATTAAATGTCATCCAATACTTAACCCGGTCTTTATATCTTGTAAAAATGGCTTCGCAATAATTTAAATAAAATCCAATTACTCTTCTGTCGGCCCAGCCGTTATATTTATTTGCCAGATTCAACGGTATTTCATAATGACTGATTGTAACAACAGGTTCTATCCCATATTTTTCACATTCCTCAAATACCTTATCGTAAAATTCCAATCCCTTTTGGTTCGGTTCTTTATCATCTCCGTTTGGAAAGATTCTGGACCAGGCAATGGATAACCGAAAGCATCGAAAGCCCATTTCTGCAAACAGCTTAATGTCTTCTTTATATCTATGGTAAAAATCAATTGCCACATGGGTCGGATAGTTCCTGCCTTCTACAACCTCACGGGTTGTTTCACGCTCCAGCATATGTGCTCCGGCAGCCATTACATCGGCAATACTGGGACCTTTACCGTCTTCATTCCAGGCACCTTCAAATTGGTTTGCCGCGGCAGCTCCTCCCCAAAGAAAATTTTCAGGAAATCCTTTATTCATAACCTGCCTCCTATTCTTCATTTTCCTGTGGTTTATATGCAACGAAAGTTACTGCAAAGGCTACTGCTATTGCTACTATTTCACTAATTAAGAACCAGATTCCTTTTTCCGTACCTGCCGATACAAGTCCTGCAAAGATACCGGGAACTCCCATGATGGTTAATTTGAAACCGGAAATTGCTACAATTGCTCCACCGATTCCGCCCCCTATCATTGCTGCAATCAGAGGAGTTTTCAGTACAACCGCCACACCATATAAAGACGGCTCGGTAATACCCATAACGGTAGGTATCATAATGGATGAATATTCACCTTTTTTCTTAGCTGATTTTGTTTTAATAATAAGTGCCGCAATTGCGCCGACCAGTGCCGTATTACCCATAGAAGTAATCGGCATTATCGCTGTTCCGCCACTGGCTGCAAATTCCTGTACAATGAGTGGTATTTCAATAAAATGTGTGCCGGTTACCACCATCGGCAAATGTAATGCACCGAGCAATGCACCGCCCAAAACAGAACTTACTCCCATAGCCCAGTCAATACAGTATGACAAACCATTACCGATGATTGTTCCGATTGGTGCAAATACTGCTAATGATACAATTCCCGTTATAAAGAAGGTAAGGCCCGGTACCAGCATCATACGAAGCACACTGGGAATTATTTTGGTAAAGAATTTTTCTGCAAATTTAAGTAAAGCTACTGATAATATAATCGGTATTACAGTCGAGGAACAATTGGACAGTACAAGGGGAATGCCAAATACATGATAGGATCCCACACCTGCATCTATTGCACTCATAATCGTTGGCGATAACAGAACACCTGCCATGACTGCTGCAAAAAATTTGTTTGTTTTGAATTTCTCAGCTGCACTGATTGCGATTAAAAACGGCAGAAAATAAAATACCGCATTCTGGATCAGGTTTAAAACGATGTATGTTTCCG
>JAATEU010000510.1 GCA_015655565.1 Clostridiales bacterium | reverse complement strand
TTTGCATGCGGCATCAGCGGTTATATGCTGGGTGTTAACCCATTTGACCAACCGGGTGTGGAAAGCTATAAAAAGAATATGTTTGCGCTTCTTGGCAAGCCGGGGTTTGAAAAGCAAAGGGAAGAATTATTAAAAAGATTATAATTAATTGTAAAAATAAAGACTGCCTTAAACATAAAATTTGCTGTCAGCGAATCCTCGTTTAAGTACAGTCTTTTTTGCATTATTCTATTGTTTTCTGAAAATGCTGATAGTCCGGCTCCGTTTCCCAGAAGCCTCCCCAGGTGAAGCCTCTTTTTGCAAAGGCCCGGTAACACAGGTTGTCTTCCGTTATATAATAAGGACAATCCAAAGTACGGTCGGCATAAATGCTTCCCTCCACCGGCAATATGATGGCGCCCTCCTTCATATATTGAACATATGGATTGTATAATGGATTGATATCGATTGCTAATCCAAGGGCGTGTTTTGATAAATGGGTTGAACCGGAAACCGTACGGTAATTAAAGGAAGAGGTATTATTTGCAGCCATGGAGGCATTATCATCCGCATCATATTCATCCACCAGTACCATTTGTTCAATGGGATATTCTTCCTCATATAGTTCTGCGAAAATATCGACTATGTCGGCAGCTATGGTTTTATTAACAATTAATTCACCAATGTATGTTTCCTTGTCAAAACCATAGTATAGGATCCGTACATATTTCAGATCCCCTAAGGGGACGGTACAGTCCTCTTTATAAGATTTTCTCACAATTCTTGACTTTATATCATCTTTAATATCTTCATAGTAAAAGCAGTTATTCATCAGGGTATCTCCTGGTTCTTTCACATCTATAACCGTACCTGCAGATAATTGACGCAGTGCGTCCCTGGTCAATAGGGAGGCACTTGCTTTCTCTGTGAATCTGTTTCCGGAGGCAGGTGCGTCCTCAGATGCAGCAGGTTTATCTGACGGAGTAGTATTATCTGATTCGGCAGTTTTATCTGACACAGCATTGTTTTCCTGCTCAGCAGAGGTTGTATCAGAAGTTATGGTATCCTTATTATCAGAATCCGGGTTTGAGTTATTGGAATTTAAGCTAGTATCATCAATTGTCCTATTAATGCCGCTGGAAGGCCCGGATGTGGCTGAACCTGTCTTTTGGGTTGTATACGGCTTATAGAATTTAGTACAGACATTGACCAGAAAAATGATCAGAAGCATGCACACGATAGATAAAAAGAGGTTTAATTTTCTCTTCATAATAACAACCTTTTTACTTAACCTTCCTCAATAACATGAATTTCCAAGTAATCAAAATCAATCGGATCGATAAAATTATCTTGTGTAAATCTGGTTTTATCATGTTTTTTAAAGTCTGCAACAGTTGATTCCAGCCAAATGGGTTTTGCCAAATCAAATTGGTAACAGATTTCATCTATGGCGGCAAAAATTTTTTTGGTTCGGTTTAAGTCTATATTATCATTGCAGATAACGGTATCGCGAAGCATACGGTTATCCTTAAATATTTTGGCCCATAATCGGAACATATCAATTCCCCTTTTTGTAGTATTAAGATTATTCTTAAGGTATCAGATTTTTAATACTTACAGTATATATGCTTTAACGGCAGTTGTAAAGGAAGGACTTAAAACTTCTTAAAATTCATGAAGCAGGGTTGTTAGGATGGAAGCAGGAGGTTATTAAAGTATTAAAGCGTTTTTGAAAAATGCTTGTGCCGGGTTGGGTGGGGCGGTCAAAAATTTGCAATGATTTTTCAAACACGCTCTAGTATAATTAGTTGGTATTAGGGCAAAAATAATTATAATACAGAATAAAGGAGCAGAAGTAATGATTGGATTTTTACCCAATGAAAGTGAATTACAAAATCCCGGGCCTGTTGGAGGAGGCACAGGATCCTCGCCTGGAGAGAAAGAAGTGCCGCCGGTAAAGCCCGGTATTGAAATAACTACACCAAATCCGTCTACCGTACCATCCCCAAAACCGGATACAATAGAAAACAGTCCTTCTCCGGAAATAAAACCGATACCTATGGAAACCCCAACTCCCAGTACTACACCGGAAATAATACCGATACAACCAGTTGAGTTATCTTTAAAAATGTAAAACACCGGCCGACCCATAAAATGAGATGCGCAGAATATGCTCCGAACTTAACCGGACCTTTCCTGGGCATCTTTTTCATTAAGAATAATAGGCTGATAACTTGCAATTCAGAATAAGATATTATAGAATTAGTCTAATACAATCGGTATCGTTTTGAATATTGGATTAAGGTTAAAAATGAAAAAACATATTTTTAACCTATTCTGATTTAAGTGAATAGCGGGCAGATTGGAGTTAAGGAGGAATGCTGTAATGGAAGGGCAGGAACGCCGTGATAAATTAATTCAGATGCTTGATCATACCAAAGAACCGATCTCAGGGACGGAATTGGCTAAAAAACTGGGAGTCAGCCGGCAGGTCATCGTTCAGGATATTGCACTGCTAAGAGCGGTAAATAAGAATATATTATCCACCACAAAAGGATATATGATATATCTTCAGGAAAAACAAAAGGTTAACCGCTGTTTCCTGGTAAAGCATACAACCGATGAAATTGAGGATGAACTGTGTACGATTGTAGATAATGGAGGAAAAGTAATGAATGTCATAGTAACCCATGAGCTGTATGGCGAAATTGCAGCAGATTTAATTATAAAAAACCGTCAGGATGTATATGACTTTGTTAAGAAGGTAAAATTAAAAAATACGGTACCCTTAAAGGAATTGACGGATGGAGTACATCTGCATACGGTTGAAGCGGATTCGGAAGAGCTGCTTGATAACATTGAAAATGCACTTAGGGTGAAAAAGTACTTACTGGACCCCTGATACAGTATTTATAAATCTTTTGACAATCCGTTCTGGTATTGGTAAAATAAAAACGAATGTAAGATAAATAAAGCCATATAAAATAAGGCACAAAATACGGATCATGTAAATAAAAGGAAGTGCAAGCATGTCATACACTGCTCTTTACAGGAAATTCAGACCAACCGATTTTAATGATGTAAAAGGACAGGATCACATCGTAACAACCTTGAAAAATCAGATAAAATCAGACAGAATAGGCCATGCCTATTTGTTTTGCGGAACAAGGGGAACGGGTAAAACCACAATAGCTAAAATTTTAGCAAAGACAGTAAACTGTGAGCATCCGGCAGATGGCAATCCCTGTAATGAATGTTCCATGTGCAAATCAATCAACAGCCAGACATCAATGAATGTGATTGAAATAGATGCTGCCTCCAATAATGGTGTGGATAATATCCGTGAAATTGTAGATGAGGTACGTTATTCTCCTACGGAAGGCAGATATAAGGTATATATTATTGATGAGGTTCATATGCTGTCCGCCGGAGCCTTTAATGCCCTGCTTAAAACCCTGGAAGAACCTCCCTCCTATGTTATATTTATTTTGGCAACCACGGAAGCACATAAAATTCCCATTACTATTTTATCCCGCTGTCAGAGGTATGATTTTAAAAGGATTGCCATAGATACCATAGCGGCAAGGCTGACGGACTTAATGCAGCAGGAGGGAGTGGATGCGGAAGAAAAGGCGGTACGGTATATAGGCAGAATGGGTGACGGTTCCATGCGTGATGCCTTAAGCCTGTTAGACCAGTGTATTGCATTTTATTTTGGACAAAAGCTTACCTTTGATAAAGTACTGGAAGTATTGGGAGCTGTTGATATTGAAGTATTTGCACGGCTGCTTTCCGCAATCCTTAAAAATGACGTGGCAGGTTCCATGAGATTGCTGGAAGAACTGATTATTGCAGGTAAGGAATTAATCCAATTTACGGTTGATTTTACCTGGTATTTAAGAAACCTGCTTTTAGTAAAGACCTCGGAGGAAACTTTAGAGGTAATTGAAGTTTCAACAGATAACCTGGCTGTTTTAAAACAGCAGGCCGGACAGATTGATATGGAAACCTTAATACGGTATATCCGGATATTTTCCGATTTATCCAATCAGATTAAATATGCATCCCAGAAGAGGGTTATGGTTGAAGTGGCATTCATTAAGTTATGCAGGCCGCAGATGGAGACCAATTATGAAGATATCATAAACCGCCTCAAATTAATCGAAAACAAGCTGGAAAATGGAATGGTGACTATACCAGGTATAACTGCCGTAAATGCGGATCCCAAACCGGAAAATGAGAAAAAAAAACCGTTAATTCTGCCTAAAGCCATGTCAGAGGACCTGAAAGAGGTGGCAAAAAATTGGAACAATATAGTTGCAGGTACATCACTCTTAACAAAAGCTTCCTTAGTAAATGCCAAGCCGAGTATTGGAAATAATAATACTCTTTTATTAGTGTTCACCGAATCAATGGATAAAGAATTAATTTCCCAGGATATCCATATGAAAGAATTAAAGGATGTTATTGCAAAGATTATCAATAAAGAGGTGGAAGTCCAGACAAAGCTGTTAATCCAGGGGAAGGAATCCATAGAGGACATTCCTGATTTAACAAAAATAATAAAAAATATTACAATTGAATACGAAGATTAAAATTGGAAGGAGAAATAATAATGGCAAAACGTGGAGGATTTCCGGGAGGAGCAATGCCCGGCAACATGAATAACTTAATGAAACAGGCTCAAAGAATGCAAAAGCAGATGGAAGAAAAGACCAAGGAAATAGAAGAAAAGGAATGGGAAGCTTCTGTGGGGGGCGGTGCGGTTACGGTAAAGGTATCCGGTAAGAAGGAGATTACTTCCGTAATTTTATCAAAGGAAGTAGTCGATCCGGAGGATGTCGAAATGCTGCAGGACTTGATTATGGCAGCAGTTAATGAAGCTTTCCGGAAGATGGAAGAGGAGTCCCAGGCTGTCATGAGTTCAGTAACCGGAGGCTTAGGGGGACTCGGCGGCGGGGGATTTCCTTTCTAAAAATGAATGCGGATGATAATTGGTTTGACTAAAAAGAGACTTGACATTATTTTCACATGAAAAAGAATATATTGTACCGGTAAGGCAGCAGTTTTGGGAACTATCCCATTTCTGCTGCTTTATTTACTTGATTTTACTAAAAAAAGAAATATATTACCATTTTGTATATGAAAAAATCGGTAATGAGGGTTTAAATAATAATGTTCTGAGGACAAATTTCAAGCGGCAGAGAGTTTTGCGGCAGAAATTAATACCAGGCTGTGCATCGCGGAATATGTTGAAATGAAAAATATGCGGAATTTATTCTGCGGCGGCAGTGAGATGCAGACAGAACTGAAGGATATTTTATATTTCATTATGGAGTGTTTAGAATATGAAACTTATAAAATCTTTGATGTAGCACTGCAAAATCTGATTATCCATATTCATATTGCAATGATTGTGAAATTGAGGAAAATGTTGTATAATAGAAAACAATAATTGCGGTTTATAACATGCAGATAAACAGGAATTTGAACTACAGATCATTAGTTTTTTTAATAGGAGATGAAAGGTATGCACATCCATGAATTTGGAACAAGTCATTCTGATATTTTGCTGATGTTTCACGGTTCCTGCATGACTTGGGACATGTATAAAGAAGGCATTGAACAATTGTCACAGTATTTTCACGTGGTGATTCCCGCACTACCCGGACATGATTTAGAAACCACAGAAGATTTTACCAGTATTGAGAAAATTACTGAAGAAATAGAAAAATGGCTGCTTGAATGTAAATATGAAAAAATATTTGGATTATACGGACTGTCTATGGGTGGAAGTCTGGCCATACGGTTTCTTGCCAATAATCGCATTCCTGTCAATAAGACCATCATTGACGCAGGCATTACACCATATTCATTGCCATACCTGCTCACGCGCTTTATCGCTGTTCGGGATTATCTGATGATACAGCTTGGACGCAGCAGCCAAAAAGTATTAGCGATGGCATTCCCGCCCGAAAAATATACAAAAGAGGGCATTAATCATATGTACCGCACTATGAGGCACATGAGCAGCAAAACGGTCTGGCGGGTATTCGATTCCTGTAATAACTATACCATGCCAGCTCCCATTCCGGTTATTCAAACTGCCATAGCGTATTGGTATGGCGAGAAAGAAAAGAAAGCTAGTATGTGGGATATCGACTATGTAAAAAAGATATATCCTCAAACGGAATTTAGGGAATTATCCGGATTGGACCACGGTGAATATTGCATGATGTATCCACAGAAATTTGCAAAGGATATCATTGAATATTTAAGCCCAGTCGACGATGAATGAGCATACTCTGAGGACGACAAATTCCAATTTGATTAATGGCTAACAACCATTGTTGGGGGGAATGTATGAATGGAACAAAAACTGTCAGGCTTATTTCTAACACTATATATGCCATTGGTTCAGCTGTCGCTTTAACTTTAAGTATCATCAGTCTTTTCGGCCCAAACGAAGCTGTCTTTCCCATGACTATGATCCCCTTTGCTTATAAAGAGCTGGCGTTTATATGGCTTGCTTTCGGAACTGTTCCGATGCTTTTGGCTAGTATGGCGGTCTATAAGTTTAATGATATGAAGAACAGCGCTCATAAAAAGCGATATTTCATTTTCATATTCCTGCCGGAAACAGTCTTGCTTTCGCAATCCCATTTCCCCGCAGCTGCAAAAAAACTGCCAATCCACTACACGCAGAAACGGCAGCGCGTTTCAAGTACCGCTATATCTTAAAGCCTTTCAGCTTTTTCAGCGCGGCCTTGACCGATTGGGTTGCGCTTCCCAGCATTTCTTCTGTGATTTCCACGAATATATCTTCATTGCACCATTATTTAGCAGGTTCCTTTGTTTCTTCGCTTTTTACAAACGAATGACATATAGCACATTGATAATTCTTTACAGTGACTTTTACTTTACAATCTTCTTTTTCATTTTCTATACTCTCGAAGCAAGACATATTCATATTTTGAAGCATTTGACAGCTTGGACAATATTCTCTTAACAAAACTTTGACCTCCCAACTGGTAATATAATAATTGCTTTTATTTCAACACACTTATATATTCTCTAATCCATCATTTCACATATTGCTCCATTAACAAGTATTTCTATAATAGACTGATTATTAACAGAGTCCGTTTGCTGTACAACAAAAATAGCATGAAACACCTGTACCACAATATCAGGTGAATACTTAAAATTAACACCATGCTCCATCAGTTTTTCAATAAATCGTGTATCTATCTTTTGATATTTTTCAATTATCTCATTCGGAAGTTTACGGTACAAATAATCAATCGTATCAGTATTAAGTTGCATTAAAACAGAATACTGCTTAATGCTTTCAGCTAACCGATAAAATGCGGTACTTGTCAAATCCTTTGGAGATAGTTTCTTGTTCTTATTAAGAAACTGTTCCATTTCCGTATACATTCGCCTTTGAACCTCGTCTATAATTTCCAAATATAGACTTTCTTTTGTTTTGTAAAAAACATAGAATGACCCTTTGGCAATACCTGCGGCTTTTACAAGATCGTCTACTGTAACCTTTTTTATGCCGTGTACAGAAAACAGTTTTTCCCCTTGTTCAATTAGTTTATTTTGGATATATATTTTTTCATTCTCAACAAATTTTGGCAAGGTGATACCATTCCTTTTTTGATTTGTATGACTAAAACTTATTTTTTAGTCATACAAATTATATCCCTTTTTGCAATGATTGTCAATTATAATTTTATTAGGATTTCTTTTTGATGTTGACACCAAAGACGGATACCCTGTCTGTGTCCGTCTATCGCGTATTTATTGATATTTCCGTTGCTTCTTTTTGAACCCTGAGCATTCAGGCCAGCGTTGTTATTAAGCAGCGTTATCAAAAGGAATTTGAGGAAGATGAAATTGGTCATATTGTCTTGGCCCTGGCGCTTTCCCTGAAGCGGCAAAGGGCAAGAATCGTAAAAACAATCCTGCTGGTATGCTCCTCCGGAGCGGGAAGTTAAAACTGTTAGTGATTGCAACAAATGGTGCAGAATTAGATTAACAATAATACTTCAATTTATATTCTTATGTACTACCGTATACAAAATAATCTGAAAATATTAAAAACAGCAGATTTATTTTATAGGACTAAGGTTAATAGACTCAGTCCTTTTTTCCTTAGTTAAATGACATCATTTATACATCAATTTTATAAAAGAAGATAAAGTAAGAACACTAAAAATGCTTGAAATTCAAAGTATTATAAAGTATGATAATATCTGATAAAGGAGAGGTAAACAAATGAATTATTACAGCAGTCAGATCAGCAAATTAATTGAAGAGTTAT
>JAATEU010000630.1 GCA_015655565.1 Clostridiales bacterium | reverse complement strand
CACGCCGAGCTGCTTGACCGGAAGGGCTGGTATGCCCGGATGATTGAGGAGCAAAGAAAAGCCGAACAGTGGTCGGCGAAAAACTGAAAGGACGGATGATATCTCCATTGCCTATGTAACATAGGAGAATTTGGGGATATTTGACTGTTTGTATAAAAAAGAAATTGACGGATATTCAAGCATACAATCGGAATTAATGGACTTATTAGATACATGAAGGGCCTGTGAATATCGGTCTTATGAAAGAATACACAGGACTGCGGGTTAAAGATATTACACCGGTCCTGCGTAAATTACAGGAAGCTTTTTTAGTTTTTGACCCCAAAAGCAGTCCGATTAAAAGACAGAACGGACATAATAATGATGTATGAAATAAAATGTCAAAATGTAAGGAATCTGATTAATTTAATGCGTCTGCCCACAGCAGGCGGAGTTGTTTTCATAACACAACAGGTTGCAGGAAGAGAGGTATTATGATTATCAGTGCGTCACGGAGAACCGATATTCCGGGATATTATTCGGAATGGTTTCTGAATCGTTTAAAAGCCGGATATGTGTTAACGAGGAATCCGAGGAATCATGCGCAGGTGAGTAAAATATTGCTTTTGCCTGAGGTGATAGACTGTGTCGTATTTTGGACCAAGGATGCTGAAAAGATGGCCGATAAGCTGCATATTGTGGATGATTTGGGATACCGGTACTATTTTCAATTTACCCTGACTCCTTATGGCAGGGAGATAGAACCTGGCCTGCGGGATAAAGAGGAAATTATCAGAACCTTTATCGGACTGTCTGAGAAAATCGGCAGACATAGGGTTTTATGGCGCTATGATCCTATTATACTGAATAATAAGTTAACAGCAGAATATCATATAGAAAAGTTTGAAAACCTGTGCAAAAGACTTTGCGGGCATACCAATGTCTGCACTATCAGCTTTGTGGATATATATAAAAGGCTTGGCAGGACAGTTAAAAATCAATTGCTGAGGGAAATAACAGAACAGGAAATGATACGGCTGGCAGATGAATTTTCCAATATTGGCGGCAGATATGGAATAGAACTGCGGGCATGCTGTGAAAAGGCGGATTTATCCGTTTATGGAGTACGGCGTGCCAGCTGTATTGATAAAACTGCAATTGAAACCATATGCGGCTGCAGCCTGGATGTAAAAGCAGATGTGAATCAGAGAAACGGTTGCGGGTGCATCCAAAGTATAGATATCGGGGCATATAATACCTGCAGGAACGGCTGTATTTACTGCTATGCCAATTACAGCTGTCCGGCAGTGGAAAATAACTGTGCCAGGCATAATCCGGATGCGGATATTTTAATAGGAACGGTAAGCAGGGATGAAATAGTTACACAAAAGAAAATGCAGTCAAATAAAAATAATAATTATAATTTTTGGTCTGATATCAGTATGAGGTAGACTTTCTATAATAAAATGTCGGTATGACTGCTGTTTTTGCATTTGCAGATATTGTGGCCATCGGTGCTGCAAAAGCGGTGCTGTCCGGCGGACTGCGTATTCCGGAGGACATATCCATCATAGGCTTTGATGGAATTGACGAGGCGGAATTTTATCATCCGTCCCTGGATACAATTTCACAGCCTGCAGACCGGATGGCACTTTCCAGCGTGGAACTTTTGTTTGATGTGCTGCAGGGGGTGAAAACCAGACATTTAGTGTATGAATCTTCATTATTAAAAAGAGGCTCATGTATGTTGTTAAAGAATAATATATCTTGAGTTGCCATGTTTCAGGTAAAAGAGCAGGATATAAATAAAGAATGGCGGCAGATGCATAGAAAAACTATGTATTCTGCTGCTTTTTTGTTGATAAATTTTATTGATTGTCCCTTCATATATTGAAAAATCAGCAAAATAGTATAAAATCAAAAAGTAGGTTAATATATGCTAACCATATGGCAGGATGGAAGCAGGTGCGGTACTGATTTTAAGAGAAGAGAAAGGATGACATATATGACGGCAACGCAAATGAAATATTTCATGGCATTGGCAGAAGGGAAACATCAATCCTTAACACAGATTGCGGAAGAATATAAGGTGAACCGTTCAACGGTAAGCCGTTCATTAACAGCCTTAGTCGACCGGGGGCTGCTGAATGAGCAATATGCTTTAACTTCTGCGGGAAGGCAATATTTATCCGAATATAAATACAAGCATGAAGTTATTACACGCTGGTTAATGAAGAACGGTATAGAAAAAGAAGATGCCATGCATGATACTTATAAAATACTGGAAGTATGTTCTGAAAAAACAATCCGGATGCTGGGACAGGGCGGAGAATTCTGCAAGGCATGCAGTTATTTCAGAGAAAAGGGACATAAGCTGGTGATTGAAGGAAATGAGATTTGTAACTACATAAAAAGAGGAGAGTATCAAATCCCTTTTGTTTTTCATAAGGATAAAAGACGGAGTCCGGATCAGATTTCCATGGCAAATGAGGCATTTTACCACCCGGCTCTCCTGGTAATTACCAAAAATTCAGGATACCTGTCCTTAAGGTCGAGGCAGGTGGAACAAAGCTCCTTTATAGACAAGATAAACCTGGCCGGAAAAGTAAACAGTATAAAGTATGAATATCAAAATCAGATAAAGGAAGCGGCCGTAACGGAAACCATGGCGAAGATTCCTCTGGAAGCCCTGAAGTTTATCTATATCAAAGAGGATGAAATTTTACAGGGATATGCAAATCTTACCATGACCTGCTCGGTGGGCGTTCTTCACATGCCTGAAAGCACGGCAATTCTGACCATATATTTATGATAATAAGTATTTCAGCCTTTTCCCGGTGCGTTCCGGTAAGCAGGGGTTTTCCCGGTGTTATAGTTCCTTCTGTTTTTGTTCAAAGCATTTCTGCTCTGCTTTAAGGCAATGGTGAGAATGCTTTTTATCGAATAGAAATTGCGTCCTGTTCGATAAAATAATAAAAGAAATGGTATCTATTGCATAAAAAAGATTTGTTGAGAAATTTTATCACAACTGGAAGAT
>JAATEU010000251.1 GCA_015655565.1 Clostridiales bacterium | reverse complement strand
CCCGAACGATAAGGCATCTGGCGTTCATGGCACATTTGAGACTGCCTCCTTTAAACTCCTGAATATTATTTTTATTCCGTGATCTGGTGCCTTCTGGGAATATTAAATAATTTCGGCCTTCTTTCACTTCCTTTGTTACTTCCATCATAATCCTCATGGATTGACGGACATCCTCCCGGTCAATAAACTTGGATTGAAGGATAAGAAATATCTGCTTTAAAAAAAAGATATTTTCCACTTCTTTCTTTGATACTGTGGCAAGAGGACGTTCATGAGTCTCTAATATAATCAGGCCGTCAAACAATCCCTGATGATTCGAATATATGATATAACCGTTATCCTTAGGAAGATTCTCCAGGCCATGGCACTTAATACTGACCCGCCCTTTGCGGTTTGTTGAAATAGTCAGACGGTGCAGCAGGGCATATCTGGTTGGCTCGTCATATTTATCCACATTACAGAATATTAAAATTTTATATAACCAATAAGGTAATTGAAAAAAACTTCGAATTACCATAAGCATAATTCGTTCCATTGTGTCCTCCATAGGCATAATCTCAAAAAGCCGATATTGTAATTAATAGTTATGATTCTTTACATTAAAGAACTTTTACATGATGTCATAGCCTTTCAACATTCTTGCCCTGCTGGGATGCCTTAGTTTTCTTAAAGCTTTCGCCTCTATTTGCCTTATTCTTTCCCGTGTTACGTTGAACTCTTTACCGACCTCTTCCAAGGTTCTGGTTCTTCCGTCCTTTAGTCCGAATCTTAAAATTAATACACGCTGTTCCCTTTCCGTTAAGGTTTCTAATAACTTGGAGATCTGATCCTGCAGTACGGAATAAGAGGCTGCATCTTCCGGTCCCATAATTGAGTCATCTTTAATAAAATCGCCTAAATGGCTGTCATCCTCTTCGCCAATGGGGGTGTCAAGAGAAATCGGATCTGCGGAAACTTTAAGAATTTCCCTGACCTTTTCAATTGGAAGCTTCATGGCATCTGCAATTTCCTGCTCGGAAGGCTCCCTTCCCAATTCCTGGAGAAGACTTCTGGATACCCGATAAGTCTTATTAATTACCTCAGACATATGTACCGGAATACGAATGGTACGTGACTGATCCGCTATGGATCTGGTAATTGCCTGACGAATCCACCAGGTTGCATAAGTACTGAATTTATAACCTTTATTATAATCGAATTTGTCAACAGCCTTAATTAAACCCAGGTTACCTTCCTGAATCAAATCCAAAAAAGACAATCCCCTGCCTACGTAACGTTTGGCAATACTGACAACCAGACGAAGATTGGATTCCGCTAATATTTGTTTTGCCAGGGCATCACCTTTTTCAATTTTCTTAGCCAGCTCGATTTCCTCTGCAATGGAAAGGAGAGGATAACTTCCGATTTCCTTCAGATATAATTTAACCGGATCGTCCGACATGGCTCCTGCCATGGAAAAATCTTCTAAATCCAGCAGCGCCGCTTCATCATTGTCCTCTAATTCCAATATAATTTCATCATCCGGTTCATCTTCTTCAATGGGATTTAAAACAACAATATTGTGTGCTTCAAGATACTCATATATTTTATCGATTTGCCTGACCTCCAGGTTCATCTCTTTAAAAAAGTCGTTTACTTTACCTACATCAACAACACCTTTATTGTCATTTGCATAGGATAATAATTCTTTTAATCTTTCTTCAAAATTATGTGCTGATTCGCTCATCATATTCCTCCATGGGTCTGGTTGCTTATTATACAATAAAAAAAGAAACTATTTACAAAATTAAGAGTCCCTTTCTTATAGTATGATTATTCAGGGGACATTTCATGCAATAATATTTAGTAAATAAGTTTCATGGGACGATACTATCACCAAATATCATTATAGCACAGGCTGTCCGAGAAGAAAAGAAAATTTTTTAAATTCGACATATTTCATATTGAGAAAGGATTCATATTTTTTTACAATTATTTAATATAATTTATGAAATAAGGTATCTATGAAATAAAATATGTTCAATTATAGTAAAATATCCATGGATTAGTAATAAGTTAATTTTTATTAAAAAAAGTATTCTATTATTTGCATATACATATAATATTAAAAAATACTTTTTAGGTGTATGAATGAATGAAGAAGAAAGATTTAAAATTAAGAGCAATGATTTTGCGGATTTAATTGTAGATGAGTTAATTCTTCAAAATGTTTTAGCATCCTATACGGATGTTTCCGTTAACAGGATAAATAATAGATATTTGGTTGCATATATACCGGTTGATTATATGAATCAAAATATAATTTATAACGTAGGTTATGATGCGATACCGAAATGTTATGGTTTAATGTCATTTGAAAGCATTGAATCACCTGGAAATATACAATTGTATCAAAACTCTGATAATGAATTAAGCGGAAGTGGGGTATTAATTGGATTTGTAGATACCGGAATTGATTACGAAAACCAGTCGTTTCAAAATGCTGATAATACTTCAAGAATCATATCAATTTGGGATCAGACTTTTGATGATGGGGAGAATTATCCGGAAAACTATTATTACGGCCAGGAGTTCAGGCAGGATCAAATAAACCTTGCTTTAAGCAGCGGGGAGCCCCGCTCCATTGTTCCCAGCATGGATGAAATTGGTCATGGTACTGTGCTGGCAGGTATTGCAGGCGGGTCATACGATGCTCAAAATGGTTTTACCGGTGTAGCACCTAATGCAGAATTTGTTGTTGTTAAACTAAAGCCTGCAAAACAATATTTAAAAGATTTTTTTTATTTGCCGCAGGACACCATATGCTATCAGGAGAATGATATCATGTTCGGAATAAATTATCTGATTCAGACAGCAGAGAGATTAAATCGTCCAATTGTTATATGCATAGGACTTGGCTCTTCCCAAGGTGCACATATTGGGGAAGGTATATTTAATAATTACTTATCTGCATTGGGCCGGTTAAGTAATGTTGCTATTGTAGTTGCAGCAGGTAATGAGGGTAACACCGGGCATCATTTCTATGGTGAAATTATTCCTCCAGGTAATTATAATGATATATTATTGGCTGTCAATAATAACAATTCGGGATTTTTTATGGAGTTTTGGGGAAATGCCCCGAGTATTTTTACAGTTGATATTTATACACCCGAAGAGGAATTGATAGGTCGTATTCCGGCGGTTTTTCAACAGCAAAATACAATTCAGATAACATATGAAAGTACAACTGTCACAGTGGATAATGCTTTGGAAAGTTCATTAGGCGGTGATCAATTTATATTGTTTCGCTTTAATAATCCAATAAGAGGAACCTGGCGGTTCCGCGTGTCAGTATTAGGGAATTTATTATCATCATATCATATGTGGCTACCTATTAGTAATTTTATTACGTATGGGACTATGTTCGTTAATTCAAATCTATATACCACTATTACGACTCCGGGTAATGAAAGAACCGTACTGACAGTCACTGCTTATAATCCTTTCAATGAATAATTATATTTTTATGCGGGCAGGGGTTTTACAAGAAATAATCAGCCTAAACCAGACGTAGCGGCTCCTGGTGTTAACATATTGGCGCCGGGGATAGATAATCAATATAGGTTGAATACCGGCACGAGTGTAGCTGCTGCTTATGCCGCCGGTGCTGTGGCTTTGCTGCAGGAATGGGGATTGGTCAGAGGTAATTTAAACTCATTGCCCAGTGCAAAGGTAAGAAGCATGTTAACCAGTGGAGCCAGAAGGCTTCCGGGAATATTATATCCGAATCCGGATTGGGGATTTGGTATTTTAGATATATATAATTCTATTTTGTTAGTTTAAATACCGGAATAAGTAATCAACAGCGTAAATAACATTATTTATTATTGTTTTTAAAATACCAAGGAATTTCTCTTACAAGATAAATCAAAATATTGTAAAAAAATATAATTCATCACCGGAATAAGGTTATATTGTTAAAATATGCTGATAATGCCCATAATTAACTTGACAAATTAGTAATATAACAATAAATTATTCTTAGAAGCATAAAAATTTAACAAACCAGGGAGGTAAATATATGCCTTATATTAATGCAAAAACAAATGTAGCCATATCCAAAGAAACAGAAATAGAGATTAAAAAGAAGTTGGGAAAAGCAATTGAACTAATTCCGGGTAAGAGTGAAAATTGGCTGATGGTTTCCTTAGAAGAGAGATGCTCCTTATATTTTAAGGGCCGGTCGGACAATGCAATTGCATTTGTGGAAGTAAAGCTGTTTGGAAGTGCTGATGATGGTGCATATGACAAACTCACAGCAGCGGTTACTAAAATATTGAAAGAAGAGCTGAACATTGCACCGGACCAGATCTATGTGAAATACGAAGAAGTAAGCCATTGGGGTTGGAATGGAAATAATTTATAATCTATTGGAATGACAGAAGAAGAAACTTTATCGGGCAAGTAATACCGATATGCCGGGAAAGAGAAAGAGTGATGATTATGGTTAAAATAAAAAGAGTGGCCGCATCCATACTGACTGCAGTATTATTATCAGCAGCAATACCGGTTTCCACTCCATTATACAGTAACGTTATAATGGCGGATGCGGCAAGCGTAAAGCTGAATATAACGGAAACCTCTGTATTTATCGGGGAGACGGTT